>NZ_BAAHWU010000068.1:0-13347 GCF_054601275.1 Dysgonomonas reticulitermitis
TTATTCTGCTAATCATCCTGCTCCTAATTTTATAGCAAAAACTTTGTCCTATTTGCATTGGGCTAAAGTTCTTGTTCCACAAAGCAGATGCGAAAAATGAGCGTTGCTTATACGGAACTCAGGTTATCATAAGGCTGGCATAAGCAAAGATATATTTGCCATTACTGTGTATCAAAAAAACAACATCAGTAAAATTTGAGTAAAAATTATGCGAGCAAACATAGATACCGGATAAACAGTGGCATAAGCAACAGCCGGCTCATCGTTATCTATAGTAGAGTTCACATAAGTAAGGGCCATAGGGTTAGCCATACTACCACAAAGCATTCCTACGCTTTTAGCATAGTCTATCTTATATACTTTCATTGCTATAACAGCTATAATAATTACAGGAAGGACAGTGAGTACAAATCCGAATCCTATCCAAATCAGCCCCTCCGTTTGGAAGACAGTCTCAAAGAAATGTTCGCCGGCATCTATTCCCAAGCAAGCCAGATATATAGTAAGACCGAATTGACGCATCAGTAAATTGGCACTTTGAGTCGTATATGTTGTAAAATGAAACCTTGGGCCAAATGCACCCATTAATATCCCTACAATTATAGGCCCCCCGGCTATTCCCAGTTTAACAGGCAAAGTCATACCGGGAAAAGGTAAAGGTAGCGCCCCTAACAACAGGCCGAGCGCAATACCGGAGAATATCGCGATGAGGTTTGGCCTGTCCAGGTGTTTTTCCTCGTTACCAAGTATTTTTGCAACATTATCTATCGATGCCTTCTCGCCTACAACGGTCAATTTATCACCCATCTGTAACATCAAATCGGGAGAGGCCAGAAGGTCAATACCGGCACGATTGATACGCGTAATATTTATCCCGTAGTTGTTTCTTAATTTAAGCGAACCCAGTTTCTCACCATTAATTTTGCTTTGCGTCACAACAATACGGCGCGATACCAATTGACTATTATCTATATGATTCCAATCGATGTCTTCTTTGTTCCAATCCACATTTTCCTGCTCGCCAAACAGTACCTTTATATGCTCTACATCCGACTTTCGGGATATGATAAGTAAATGGTCGTTATGTCTCAGTATTCTTTCAGAAGTAGGAATAGTTACCACCCCGTCGTGCCATATACGCGAGATAACAAAATGCTTCGATGTAAGCTTCATTATATCACGTATCGTCTTACCTTCTATCGCAGGGTTTGTAATGTGAAACTCTCCCACATGCATATCGTTGTCTTTCTTTTCCGACAATTTCGCCAGCTCTGCCTTTGGTACAAACAACTTACGTAGAAAAATGATAGCCAATATTACACCAATAACGCCTAAAGGATAAGCCACAGCCGTAGCTAAGGCCATATCAGCTATAAGACGGGAGTCGGCGCTGATTTGCCTCAATGCTTGTTGAGCCGCGCCTAAAGCAGGGGTATTTGTTGTCGCGCCACAAAGAATACCTACCATATTGGAAAGGCTTATATTACTGGCATAACTAAAAATGACCGCAAATAAGAGGCCTAAGAATACCACACCCAAAGCCAAGACATTAAGGCGTAGTCCTCCTGCCCTTAATGACGAAAAGAATCCCGGCCCGACCTGTAATCCCAGCGCGTATACAAAAAGAACGAGACCAAAGTTTTGGGCAAAGCTCAACATGTCTTTATTCAAGTCAAGATTGAAATGCCCAATAAGAATACCGGTAAAAAAAACGAAAGTGATACCAAGTGAAATATTCAGAATTTTCAACTTGCCTAATTGCAGACCGATAGCGGATACTATCGAAATGACAATAATAGATAGTACGGAAGGAGATTCTAATACGGCCTCTATGAACCAATCCATAATTCTTTTACGTATTCAAATGCGGATACAAAGGTAAAACAATAAAAATGATTGTATCCATATCGGATGCAAAAAAGTAAGGAGAGTGTGTCAAAAGTAATTTTGCACGATCAAAATATTGCTTTCTTTTGTCATTCTGAGTATAACGAAGAATCTTGACCTTCAAAGAAAGATCCTTCACTCCGTTCAGGATGACAACCAACGGTCACAGGAGCGTAGCGTATGTAAATAGATAATGAGATTTACTTTTGACACACCCTTTCCTAAATATCATTTTTTCAAAGTAAAGAAAAATTCCAAGCCTCCCTCTACCCTGTTTTTCACCTGTATTTCACCTTTATGGAATAGTACCGCGTTTTTCACAATAGACAGTCCCAGTCCGGAACCTCCGGTATTACGCGTGCGCCCTTCGTTAACACGATAGAAGCGCTCGAACAACCGGGGCAGATATTGCTCTTCTACACCCTTACCTGTATCGCAATAGGAGAAATGCAAATAATCGTCATCTTCCATATAATTAGTTATATTTATATGGATGTGCGAACCTGCATAGTTGATCGTATTATCTATCAGGTTGCGGAAAATAGAATAGAGTAACGTATAATTTCCGTTTATGACCAAATGATCTTTGACTGACACATTTAGTTTGATATCATTATCTTCCAGTCCGTTTGCCAAATCTATCCGTACCTCTTCCAACAGCTGCGACAGATTAACTTTTTCCGTTTTGAATTGGGCAGGAGCCTCTTCAATTTTACTGATTAAACTCACATCATCTATCAGGTTTGACAATCGTATACTCTGCTGATAAGCCCGATCGATAAACTGAGTCTGTTTTTCAACCGAAAGGTCTTGTGAATTCAACGTTTCCAGGTATCCACGCAGACTGGTGACAGGTGTCCTCAACTCGTGGGCTATATTATTTGTCATTTCCTGCTTCAATAAGCGGGTCTTCTCCAGCTTGGTTATATCTTTTATTGTAATTTCAAAACTACGATCATCAAAAACAATCGTTTGAATCAAAAAGGCTTTGCTATTCTTATTTATATGGAAAGTGTGAAAGGTTTGTTCCTTTGTCCTGTTAGTTATAAAATCAATCACAGGATCGAAAACTTCCTCTTTAAGTATTGCCTCCAAATTGAATATAGGCTGATCTACAATAAGATTCAAATATTGGAAGAAGTTTGTATTGGCATATATCTTCTTAAAGTCCGGATCGAATATACAAATTCCCTCGTGGGCATAATGAAAATGTTGAATAAGTTTTTCTCTCTCCGCCTCTATTTTATGTTTGCTTTTTGCCTTTTGGTTTAATATATCTACCAGCTGATTGCCGATATCTCCCAATTCATCTTCGGGGAAATCTATAACTTCCGTCAATGGCTTATCATCCTTAATTTTTGTCGTTAGCATTTTCAGCTGAAAAATAGATTTACCAAAACGACCGGCCGCATAATTCAACAGGATGAGAACAATGATAAATAAACCTATAACCGTATAGATAAACAGGTTATCAGCCTTGAGCATTCCTTTTGTCTGTACAGTATATGGCAAGGCTACGCGCACATAGTAATCTTTATAGTTTTTAGCATAATACAGATACTCATGGTGAGTAGATGCCGACATACGTATATTAGAGCCCGTATTTTGATACGACGCGCTACGTATCTCCGGCCTGTCCAAATGGTTATCCAGTTGATTTATATTCTCCACGTCCTTATCGAATGTAACTTTTCCGTCTTCATTTATAATGGTCATACGAATATCCATTGGCATAGACTTGGCCAAAATTTGCAGTTGAATCAGGCTACTATCTTTTAATTTAAATTGACCGATATAAGCGTGTATTATCTCAGCATAGCTATCCAGCCTGTCTTCCAGAGCTTGTGTCCGTTGAGACTTTTCCTCTCTTTGTTCTATAACTATCACACAAAGAGTAAACAAGGCGAATATGATAAAGAAATAAAAGAAAATCCGTTGCTTATATGTAATCTTCATAATACAGGTTATTAGTTTGGCATATTAAACACATATCCATATCCGGTACGGTTAATAATATAATCACCGTAAACACCTACTTTTTTTCTCAATCTGGCGATATGTACATCTACAGTCCTCTCTAATACTATACCGTCATCTTTCCAGGCTTTATCTAAAATATCGGCGCGGGAGAATATTTTCCCTGCATTCCGGATTAGAAGAACCAGTATATTAAATTCCGTTTTGGTTAGTTCAATCGGCTTATTATCAATATATACGATTTTTGTATCCATATTTATTTCAAGAGTATTTACCGAAATAATACTCTCCTGAACTTCTGCCGAATGACGGGCCGTTCTTTTCAGTACACTCCTTACACGGGCTATCACTTCCTTGATTGAAAACGGTTTTGGTATATAATCGTCACCACCTATCGAAAAGCCCGTAAGCATATCATTCTCTGTGTTTTTTGCCGTCAGGAAAATGACAGGAGTATTATTTCCGTCTTTCCTCATCTGGTCGGCAAACTTAAACCCTGAAATTCCTCCCATCATAACATCAAGTAAAATCAACTTATGCTTTGGGGAAAGGATCTTTGCCGCCTGCTCCGCGGATTCAGCCAGATCTATATCATATCCTTCGTTTTGCAAGTTAAATTGCAATATCTCTCTTATGTCCGGTTCATCATCTACAATAAGAATAGATGTTTTATTGTTTGTTTCCATGTCTGATATCTTTACCTTCGGTTAAATAAATTGTAGCCTCTGCTATATTAGTCGCACTATCTCCAATCCGTTCCAGGTTGTGAGATATGGCGTTAATATGTATTATACTTTGTATTTCGGATTTGCTCAATGCTTTACCCGAAAGAGTTTCTTGTAAAGATAAGCTTATTTGATGAAACAGATCATCTACTTTGTCATCTTCCTGTATCACTTGATACGCTGTGTGAGCATCTTCATTTGAAAAAGAGAAAACAGCGTTCCTCAACATCTCTCCGGCATATTCCACCATTTTAGCGATCAGTCTTTTTACACCTTCAAAATGATGCGCTGATAAATCAGTCTTTCTCAAGAAGTGAATAATATTCAATAACATATCCCCCACCCGTTCAAGGTTAGTAGTTATATCCTGATAGGTAACTATTTTTCTTAAGTCAGCAGCTATCGGATTGAACTGGAATATTGTAAAAACCACTTCTTCTCTGACTTTAATCTCCAGCCTGTCCATGATTATCTCATTCGATTCAGCTTCTTCATACAACGATTCTATCGAGTTATCCTCTAATAGCTTTGTTGCTATTTGCATCTGTATCAATGCTGTTTTCGATAACAGTTCGAAATCGTTCAACAGCAGTTCGAGTTGCCTGAGTTTTATATTTGTTGTCATATTTTTCTAGCTTTTAGCTATTAGCTTATAGCCAATAGTTTTTGGGTTTATATTATTTAAAGCTAACAGCCAAAAGCTATCAGCTAACGGCTTATCTTAACTGAACACTCCTGTCAGATAATCTTCTGTACGCTTATCATTAGGCTTGGTAAACATTTGCTTTGTCGTACCGTATTCCACCAATTCACCTAAGTACATAAACATGGAATTATCGGATAGACGCGCAGCCTGAGACATATTATGAGTAACAATCACTATCGTGTATTGTTTCTTCAATTCAAATATTAATTCCTCCACCCTATTGGTAGAAATCGGATCAAGGGCGGATGTGGGTTCATCCATTAACAGCAATTCCGGTTTGAGGGCCAATGCGCGGGCAATACAAAGGCGCTGTTGTTGCCCTCCCGAAAGGAAAGTACCTTTCTTTGTCATCGAATCTTTCACCTCATCCCATAACGCAACATTACGCAAGCTATTTTCAACGACTTCGTCTTTTTCGGCTTTACTCAACTTCAGGTTATTCAACTTGTAGCCGGCTATGACATTGTCATAAATGCTCATTGTCGGAAACGGATTCGGGCGCTGAAATACCATTCCTGCAAGCCGGCGAACCTTCATTGGATTCATATCAAATATACTTTCTCCTTTCAGCAGTATTTCACCGGTCGTTACTATATCCGGATACAACTCGTGCATACGGTTTATAGCGCGCAGCAATGTACTTTTACCACATCCCGACGGCCCCATAATGGCAGTAACGGTATTCGCCTTAATACCGGCATTTACCAGATTAACGGCATTTTTACCGGGAGTGTACGACACCGAAACGTCCTTGAGTTCTAAAATATAATTGTTTAAATTTACTGTATTTTCCATTTTTTAGCTATACTTTTTGCAAAAATATTAATACCTAATACAAATAACAAAAGTAGTAAAGATGAAGACCATACCAAATCTGCCAGATTAGGATCGTTATAGAATTCCCATATCAAGAGGGATATCGCACTTGTAGGATCAGTAACGTTCCAATTTATAGTAGACGCACCCAAGGCTGTTACCAAAAGAGGCGCTGTTTCGCCCATCACACGAGATACAGCCAACAGGGAACCTGTAAACAGTCCGCTGAAAGCTGAAGGTAACAAAACTCTCAGAATAACGGTTGTATATGAACCGCCTAAAGCAAGACCGGCTTCTTTCAACGAAGCAGGAAGCATCTTTAAGCTTTCTTCTGTCGAACGTATTATCATCGGCAACATCATAACAGCAAGCGCCACACTACCGGCTAAAGCCGAATAGCCGGACATCGGGATCACTATCCAAATGTATACGACAACCCCGATAACAATAGATGGTATGCCTTGCAACAGATCGCTTAAGCTACGAACCAGACCGGCCATTTTTTTCTTTGGATTCTCCGCCAGATAAATTCCTGTCAGAATACCAACCGGAATAGCAATTACAATAGCCAATAACAGAATAAGAAGCGTTCCGGTTATCCCGTTGAGTATTCCGCCGGGAATAGGGCTGCCGCTTATCCGGGCAAGCATGGCTTCCATAGATGTAGGCGCTACTTCCGTGAATAAGCTCAGATTGAATTGCTTATATCCTTTTTTTATCAGTTCCCAAAGAATCAGGAAAAGCGGTACCATAGTCACACCCGACAGCAGGCAAACTCCGAACAAGAATGCTCTGCTCTTTGCCAATCGGAACTTCGATGTCGCTGTAAATCCTTTTCTCATATTAATTTAGCTTATAGTTAATATGCTAATTTGCTAATTGACACATTTTCAAATTGGCACATTTTCAAATTGACACATTGACATTACTTGTTCACCATTTTCATTATATACTTAGCCACGAAGTTGATACAGGCGGTAATCAGGAACAATAATAATCCGATAGCCATCAACGAACTAAGTTTTAGACCGCTGGATTCACCAAACTGGTTCGCAATTATACTGGCCATAGAGTTTCCTGTATCGGAAAGCGCCCGGGGTATATTATTCGTATTACCTATCAGCATAGTCACAGCCATTGTTTCGCCCAGAGCACGCCCGAACGCGAGCACATAAGAGGCGAATATCCCTGATCCCGCCACAGGCAGATTAACGGAGGTTATCACTTCCAAATTCGTCGCACCAAGACTGTAAGCTCCTTCTTTCAATTCATTAGGCACCATCGCTATAAATTCGGCGCTGAGAGAAGAGGCATAGGGTATAATCATAATTGCCAGCACAATGGATGAAAGCAGGACTCCAAATCCCTGATCATTCACTCCCAGATCGATTAAAACAGGTCGCAGGGTATAAAAACCCCACAACCCATATACGATAGACGGTATGCCTGCAAGCAAGTCTACTACCGAACTTACGATAGTCGATATTTTTTTATTTCTGAAATATTCTCCGTTGAATAGCGCGACTGATAATGAGAACGGTATACAGAACAACAATGCCAATATAGAAGTCATCATTGTTCCTGCAATAAAAGGTAAAGCGCCGTATATATCGTTTCGCGAATCCCACTCCGAAGAGGTTATAAATCCGAATCCAAATTCGGAGAAAGCTCCAAGACTTTTACTAATCAAACCATATACAATACCCGCCGTAAGTAATATGATTAAGCACGACGCTATGAGTAATATGGTTTTGAATATTTTATCTTTCATTATATTATAGCTTTTAGCCAATAGCCTTTAGCTGATAGCTCTTACTACTTACTACTTACTACTTACTACTTACTACTTACTACTATTATACGTCATCGACTGTATGATTGCTTTTGTTTTCTCCACAGCCGGTGCAGGAAGCGGCGCATAATGTGTCTTGGTAGCTATTTCCTGTCCTTCGGGGCTGATAATATAATTCAGCAAGCCAACCAATGCCTTGTATTGATCTTCTGTTCTGTTATTATAGCTTTGTTCCTTATAAGCAATAATCCATGTAAATGTACTGATCGGATAAGCTTCAGGATTAGAAGAGTTTGTTATCACTACACGTGTATCTGCCGGTATATCTACATTTGCCGACGCCGAAATACTCTTACTATCGGCCGCGACAAAATTACCCGAACTATTTCTCAACAGAGCTGACGACATATTCAACGCCAAAGCATATTCTGAGCCGATATAACCTATCGCGCCTTCCGTTTCGGCAATGATACCGGCTACACCCGGATTCCCTTTTGCTGAAACAGCTTTTGTTCCATTCGGGAATTTAAGGGATTTACCTGCGCCGATAGCCTCATGCCAGGCTTGATCTACTTTAGACATATATTCCGAGAAAACAGCCGTAGTACCGCTACCGTCAGAACGATATACAGGTATAATGCTCTTATCCGGGAAGGTTATTTCAGGATTGAGCTCTTTTATTTTAGCATCATTCCAGTTTGTGATTTTACCAAGATAAATATCTGAGATTATTTCTGAAGTAAGTTTTAAACCTTTAACGTCTTTCAGGTTGTAAGAGAGAACTACCCCCCCTAATGCTGTAGGTATGTGAACAATATCAGCGCCCATATCTTTCAATTCCGCTTCGGACAAGAAAACATCCGTTGCTCCAAAATCTACTGTTTTATCTTTCAAACTACGAATACCACCGCCACTACCGATGGCTCCGTATGTTACGTTGCTTCCGGACTTGGCGTATTCTTTGAATACTATATTGTAGAATGGCGCAGGGAATGTAGCTCCGGCTCCTGATAACGACGCTTCTTTTTTTCCACACGAGCTCAATGTAATAATCATTGCAGCTACCGTAAATAATAATGTTTTCTTCATATCCTTTATACGTTTTAATTTTGATGCAATGTTATTGAGTAATTGCAACAAACAAACTAAGGATGTGTTACGAAATGGTTAAGATTTAATATTTTCTAAAGCCTGCACCCTCTGTAACAGAGTGGGATGTGAATAATAAAAGAAGACGTATAGAGGATCCGGATTGAGATTGGACAAAGATTTGACATGCATCTTCTTTAGTCCTGTAATAAGCGGTACTGACAACCCAAAACCGGCTGCATATGAGTCGGCCTGATATTCATTTTTACGGCTGAGTATGCTGGAGAATATGCCAATAATAAGTGAAACCGGAGTAAACAGAACTGAAAACGCAATCATACCCAAATGAAAAGAAGCTTCTTTACCTCCCAGAGCAACAGCAATATCCTGATTGCCTAAAAATAAAGAAAGCAGGAAAAGAATTATACCCGTATAACATACAGAGGTAAACACACCCTGCAAAGTATGTTTCTTTTTGTAGTGACCTATCTCATGAGCAAGTACGGCAATAATTTCCCGTGTATCGAGATCATTAATTAATGTATCGAATAATACAATCCGTTTCTTCGCGCCAAAGCCTGTAAAATAAGCGTTTGCCTTTGACGAGCGTTTCGACGCGTCCATCACATATATATTATTTATGGTAAAACCCGCCTTATCAGCAAAAGCCTCTATCGCGTCACGCAATTCGCCTTGCTCCAACGGTGTTTGCTTATTAAAAAGAGGGACTATTAAGTTAGAATAAAACAAGGTCATAAATAAGGAAACTGCCGTTACAGCCACCCATGCGTAAAGCCATGCATATTCGCCTAATGTGTTGTACAACCATACAACTAAAGATAGTATAGCACCGCCTAAAATGAATGTGATAAAAAGCTCCTTTATCTGATCGAGCCAGAACGTTGCTTTCGTCGATTTATTGAACCCAAAACGTTCTTCAATAACAAACGTAGCATAATAACCAAAAGGCAATGTTACAATATCATTGATCAGATATATTATTCCAAAAAATACTAATGTAAGGGCAATCTCATTACCGACATATTGCCGCAAGTATTCGTCAAGCCAACCAAAAGCACCAATAGACAAGACTCCCAATAAAACAATAAAGGAAAAAATACTCGTGTATAAACTAAACAGGCTACTCTCCTTTTGATATGCTTGTTGCCGGGCATATTCTTCCTCATTATATATACCTGCCAATTGTGCCGGTATAGCCGGACTCATGCGTTTCCGGTTACGATGTGTAAGATATTGCGTCCATAGAAAATCGAGGACAACAATAAACAGTATGATAATAAGATATATAGACATAGCGATTATTTACGGACACAAAGATACAAAACAAAAGACTCTCTTCCTTTAAATCCTCTTACTATTTGCGCAAGTTAGTAGTTTCGCTCTATCCAATCTTTGTGATCCGTATGTTTAGAATAATGAAGTTATACTGTATTTTTTAAAGTAAAAACATCTTTTAAACGGGAGGTTAAAGCACGAATAAAACCTATTGCATAAAGGCGAACCTTATATATATAAACTAAACAAAAACTAAACAAAACATTATTAATAGTGAAAAGTGTAAATTAAACAAGCTCTTAAATAAATACCCCCTAAAAGTCAATTCTGACTTTAGGGGGCATTAGCACTATATGTTTACAAAACTAATTAAATAGCTTTAATTTCGCTCAACACTGTGTTTGTCTTACGTACAGCAGCAGCAGAAGCCTCGAATTTTTCCTTTTCGTCAGCAGTAAGCTTCAGGTCAACAATCTTTTCCCATCCGTTTTTACCCAACACAACAGGGACACCGATGCAAATATCATTTTGACCATACTCTCCGTCCAAAGCCACACAACATGGAATAACCTTTTTCTGATCGTGGATAATAGATTCTACTACATACGCCCCCGCAGCTCCGGGAGCATACCAAGCCGATGTACCAAGAAGACCTGTAAGAGTAGCTCCGCCAACCATAGTGTCGGCAATAACTTTATCCAATACTTCTTTGGACAGAAGATCCGACACAGGAATACCTTTATATGTAGCTAAACGGGCAACAGGAATCATTGTGGTGTCGCCATGTCCGCCTATTACCATACCTTCTACCTCGTTAGGGTTACAAGCCAGTGCCTGGCTCAAATAGTATTTAAAACGAGAACTATCTAAAGCCCCTCCCATACCAATGACACGATGCTTAGGAAGACCGGTCGCTTTAGATGCCAAATATGTCATCGTATCCATTGGGTTGGATATAATCACAAGTATAGCATCCGGTGAATATTTAAGCACATTTTCAGCAACAGTTTTTACGATACCGGCATTCACTCCTATAAGTTCTTCTCTTGTCATTCCGGGCTTACGGGGAATACCGGAAGTGATAACAACCACATCTGAACCGGCTGTAGCGGCATAGTCGTTGGTGACACCCTTAATACGTGAATCGAAGCCCAATAACTGGACTGTCTGGTTCATGTCAATAGCTTTACCTTCCGACACACCTTCCTTCACATCAAGCATTATCACCTCATCGGCCACTTCTTTAAAAGCAAGTACATTTGCACATGTAGCACCTACATTACCGGCACCTATAACTGTTACTTTAGACATAATAATTTGTTTTTGGGTTATATATTTAATTTGATTAATTAACGTCCTTGTTTTCAAATTGTAAACAATATTATCGACTATACTGTTCAAATCTATTGAAAACCCTAACAAATGTACACGCTTATTCTGAAATAACGAAGTTTTAATATATCAAAATTCTGTCAGATTTATTAAAAAAAGCGAAACACCGTAGCCCTTTTGCCCAACAGATTCAAATCTTTTATATATTTGCAGTCGATTTTTACAACAAATTATGGCTACAGAATCGAAAAATAATAACACTAAAATACTTATTGGAATAATAGCCCTTCTAATTGTGGGTATAGGTGTTGCTGCGTATTTCATTTTCAACCAAAAAGCTCAGATACAAGAGTTACAGGAAGTCAGTATTTTGAACAAGCAGGAACTGGAAGACGAATACGGTCAGTTGTCATATGAATATGAAAAAGTAAAAATGAATCTGAAAAACGATTCATTACTACAAAAACTAACCAACGAGCAGACTAAAGTTCAACGCTTATTAGAAGAACTGAAAACTGTAAAAGCAGAAAACAAATCAGAAATAGCCAGACTAAATAAGGAACTAAGCACCTTACGCCAAGTCTTGAGATCGTATGTAACGCAGATCGATTCACTGAATAGGGCTAATGCACAGCTTCGCCAGGAAAAGAGAGAAATCACGGATAAATATCAGGAAACCGCGCGTACATTAAATCAAGTTTCGCAACAAAAGCAAGATCTGTCGGAAAAAGTTACGCTCGCCGCCAAGCTCGATGCAACAAACATCAGCATACAGGCAACAAACAGCAAGGGTAAGGTTCAAAAAAATATAAAGAAAATAGAGCAATTTGTAATAAATTTTGCCATATCGAAAAATATAACGGCAGAGCCCGGCGAACGTACAATCTACGCGCGTATCATGAAACCCGATGACGATGTGCTGGTCAAAAGCCGTACAAATGTATTTCCTTTCGAAAACAAAGAAATAAACTATTCTATAAAAAGGGTCGTAGAATATGGCGGTGAAGAGACTCCTGTTATCATGTATTGGAATGTAGAAGAATACCTGATGCCGGGAAAATACCGCCTCGATTTATTTGCCGACGGCAACCGTATTGGCAGCAAATCTTTTACCTTAGACGATTAATGACCGCGATAGAAGCTACAAAAGAGCACCTGTTTATTATCCAGGCCCTTTCTGATAAAATATGGCCGCATACCTTCCAGGATATACTCACCGGGGAGCAGATCGGCTACATGATGGATATGATGTACAGTACGTCTTCGCTGGAGAAACAAATGGACGAACTCAACCACCATTATATACTGGCCGAAGACTCAGGCGAATATATAGGATATACTTCTTACGAACTCAACTATAAGGGGACAACTACGACCAAAATTCATAAGATATACATACTTCCTTCTTTACAAGGCAAAGGGGTTGGTCGTTTTTTAGTTGAAACTGTGGAAAAAACAGCTCGTCAAAACAAGAACAATGGACTATCTTTAAATGTCAACCGATTCAATAAGGCTCTTGATTTCTATAAACGGATTGGTTTTGAGGTAGTAAAAAGTGAAGATATAGATATCGGCAATGGGTTCCTTATGGAGGATTTTGTATTATATAAATTATATTATTAAATTACCCAAATAAGTTATATCTTTGTAGTCTCACTGATTAAACAGAAAGACAATGGGACGTAAGGTAAAACAACTAAAGAATTACACTACCGAACAGGTAGAGG
>NZ_BAAHWU010000069.1:0-13187 GCF_054601275.1 Dysgonomonas reticulitermitis
AATTTTATCGTTGGTAAGTAAGCTCATATATTTGTTTAATTTATTGATTATCAACTATAAAGATACAAAATTATTTCTTACTTACCAACTTTCTTATTGATTTTCTTAAACGGAACTCAGGTTAATAAAAATTCTATCAGGTCGTGATTGAACAAAATTGTGAAAACGAAAGCCGGTTTGATCCTTTCTCATCGGAAAGATCAAACCGGCCAGAGCCATTTCGGAAAAAAATGACCTTATATATTTGAAAATAAGAAATAATATTACTCTCTCTAATAAAATAAGGGTAACTTCCAAATTTCCAGAAGGAAATAATCTGCGAAGTTTGTTATGTTTTTGTTTGGCTTCTTCCATTAAATGCTATCAATTGTGTGCTTTGATTTATATAATATATAATCAAGAAAGATATGATATTTTATAAAACTTACGTTTTGGTGTTAACGTTTCAAAATTAAACTAAATTTTAATAAAATAGTAACACAAAATCGATAATAAAATAGCACAAAATCGATAATTTGCCGTATGACCCTATTATTATCAGACAATAAGTAATTTCTTACTTCGCTCGTCGGAAGAATAAAACGAAACAACGCTGAACAATTCTAATTACCAAACACATACTCTATTCTTCTAAATTTTGACTGACTTTGTGAGAATCTTATTATATTTGTGTGCTGTTTGTGTTGCACACTGATAAAAAATGGGAAAATTATATGTTGTACCTACACCTGTAGGTAATTTGGAGGATATCACTTTAAGAGCTATAAGGCTACTGAAAGAAGTATCTCTGATTCTGGCAGAAGACACGCGTACTACCGGAATTCTTCTCAAGCATTTTGATATACAAAACAAAATGCAATCTTACCATAAGTTTAATGAGCACAAGGCAATAGCGCATATAATCGATCGTTTGAAAGCAGGCGAAAATATTGCTTTGGTATCAGACGCCGGTACCCCCGGTATATCTGATCCCGGTTTTTTAGTAGTGCGGGAGTGCGTTAAAGAGGGTGTCGATGTAGAATGTTTACCGGGAGCCACAGCCTTTGTTCCGGCACTGGTTTCTTCGGGCATACCAAGTGACAGATTTTGCTTTGAAGGTTTCCTCCCTCAGAAAAAAGGAAGAATGACCCGGTTGAAAATATTAGCTGAAGAATCGCGTACAATAGTGCTCTACGAATCGCCCCACAGGGTATTGAAAACATTGACGCAACTGGCAGAATATATGGGCGAAGAAAGATACGCCGCTGCATGCCGTGAGATATCGAAAGTATATGAGGAAACAATAAGAGGAACGCTAAAAGAATTAATATCACACTTTTTAAAGAACGAACCGAGGGGTGAGTTTGTTATAATAGTCTCTGGAAAAAATGAATAACTAAAAAAGAGTATAATCTAACAATTAAATATTTGTATATGAAGAAGTTAATCGTTGGATGCTTTTGCTTAGCCGCATTAGCATCGTGTAATGTAAAAAATTCGGATGAATATAAGAACTTAAAGGCTGAGAATGACTCTCTAATGCAAATAGTCGGTCAAAGCAATACTGAGTTAGCTGAAATGAACAGTCTTATAAACGATATCGAAGAAAACTTCAAGCAGATCAGAGAAGCCGAAAAATTCCTGACCATTGAATCGAAAAATAAAGGAGAAATGTCAAACGACACCAAGACTCGTGTCAAAGACAACTTTGAAATGATTAATGAAATCCTGAAAAAGAACAAAGCTGATATTGACAAATTGAATCAAAGATTGAAATCTAGTTCAGGTCAAAATGCAGGATTGAAAGCGACTATCGAGCGTCTGAATACGGAACTTGTAGAAAGAGCCAACACTATTTCGGAACTACAAGCTTCTTTAGCTATCCGTGATGAACAAATAGCTTCTCTACAAACAGATGTATTGTCTCTGACAGAAAATGTGGAAACTTTGTCTTCGCAAACAGCCGAACAAGCAGCGAAAATAAAGGAACAGGATAAAGAACTGAATACTGCTTATTATATGTTTGGCACCAGCAAAGAATTGAAAGAAGCGAAAGTTGTTTCCGGCGGATTCCTTGCATCTCCTAAAATATTGAAAGAAAGCATTGAAAAAAGCAAATTCATCAAAGTAGACATACGCGACACGCAAAGCATTCCTTTGTACGATAAAAAAGCGAAGCTACTCTCCGACCATCCTGGCGACAGTTATACACTGGATAAAGATGCGAAAGGCAATGTTGTTATCAAAATAACTGACTATAAGAGATTTTGGAGTATTTCTAAATTTCTGATTGTACAAGTAGGTTAATAAAAACAATCATAAAGTACAGAGGAAGGTGTCTCATAATTGAGATGCCTTTTTTTATTTCAGCTCACACGAACTTTATATTTCAGTCTTTGTTATTAAACTGTAACTATAAACATGCCAAGTATCAGAACGACCAAATCTTCAGACGACAAGGCTCACCAAGCCTTTTGGTTTGCCGAACTCACATATACATTCGGTTTCAACTGGCATTTCTAATCAGTCGTTTCTAAAGCCATATAAGTCTGCATGTCTATTGGCTTTAAAAAATACATAGCCAACAAAAACAGGAATTAGGATAATAAGAGGAATAAGTATAGCTGATGTACACATCATAGGCCCCAAAAAGGAGAATCCGCCGACAAAATCATTTCCTTTCGTATTTATTTTAACCAGTTGCCAGCCTACAAGAAATTGAGGAATAAGGTATATTATAATTGTATAAGGCTCTGCATCAAAGCCTATATATGTAGCGATACAAGTTAAAATAAAAAACACTGCTGTAGCAGCAATCAGATATTTCATAAAATATTGGGCTTTTTCTCCATTTAAGAAATTGCCCAGATATTTATGTAAACATAACATCTGAATAATAACAAGAGGATAACAAATAAGCTGTATCCCAGCCAATACAAAAGCACTACCTATAGGATCGTTCACTATATAGATATAGGCGATACCCAATATCGGAATTATTATCAAAGCAAGCGAAATTACAATCGCTAACTTGAAATTCTGCCTCTTTAATCGAGTAGGCAAAAAAGATTCATCAAAAATACTCTTTTCTTCAATCATATTAGATTAGTGATTTCCTATATTCATCCCAATTATCGAATAACGCTTTCATTGACGGTAAAACAATATCAGCTCCGGCATCAGCCAAAACCCTATCAGGCATTGGCCCCGTATTAATTGCAATAGTAAAAATACCGGCAGCCACAGCGGCTTCAACGCCCCTTGGTGCATTCTCTATTACCACAGCTTGATTTGGCTTCAGATACCCGGCCTTTGCCAATCCCATCAGATATGGTTCGGGATGAGGTTTTCCATTCTTCACATCAAACGCAGTAACTATTCGCTCTTTCTCGAACAGGGATGGAAAATTATATTCCAGCTTATTTATAAGCGTCGGTTGTCCCGAACCTGTAACAACAGCACAGATCAAACCTTCATCATGTACTTTTTTTACAAAATCGTAAGCATAAGGAATCAGGCTGCCATCATTATATTTTGAAAACAATTCCGTTTTCAGTTTATATATACTTTCTTTTTCTTGAGATGCAGCATCCCTGCCCTTTTCTCTGTTCATCAGATAATTGATAGTATGGCTACCGACCATCCCTTCATACAAATAGAACTCTTCGGACGTACTGGGGATACCGAAATGATCCATTGTTTCTTTCCAGGATTTGGCATGCCACTTCATAGAGTCGTACAACACGCCATCCATATCGAAAAGAACGGCTTTCAGGTCGAAATTCGAATAATTATGTTTGTCGAGATATTCTTTAAATACAGTTGTCATTCTAAAAAATTTGATCCGACAAAGATAGGTTTTATCTTCTAAAAAGCCTAAATTGAATAAATCGTCACAAAAAGGCAAAAAAGCAATCTTTTTATTTGTATTTCTAAAAAAATAAAATAACTTTGTCACTCAATTAAAAAATAATTTAATGAAATCGCATAGTATTATTAGTTCACTCATTCTGCTCTGGAGATATTTAGAGTGAGCATTGCTATGTAGTATTTTTAATAATAAATAAAAACTAGAGCCTTTCTCACTCGCCGTAGATGAGAAAGGTTTTTTTATATACTTCAGTAATTCAATTAAAAAAGTTATGGACAAGTTATTTATTTTTGATACCACGTTGAGAGATGGGGAACAAGTACCAGGTTGCCAGTTAAACACAATCGAGAAGATAGAAGTAGCCAAAGCCCTCGAATCGCTCGGTGTTGATGTTATCGAAGCTGGCTTTCCTGTATCCAGTCCGGGAGATTTCAACTCGGTAGTTGAAATATCTAAAGCTGTAACTTGGCCCACAATATGCGCTCTTACCCGTGCCGTAGAGAAAGATATAGAAGTAGCGGCAGAAGCTCTTAAATATGCTAAAAAGAAACGCATCCACACCGGAATAGGAACATCTGAATATCATATTAAGCATAAATTCAACTCAACTCAAGATGAAATTCTCGAACGCGCCATTGCTTGTGTAAAATATGCCAAACGCTTTGTGGAAGATATAGAGTTTTATGCTGAAGACGCAGGCCGTACCGACAATGCTTATCTGGCACGTGTAGTACAAGCTGTGATAAACGCAGGAGCCACCGTGGTAAACATTCCGGACACCACAGGATATTGCCTTCCAACAGAGTATGGAGCCAAGATAAAATACCTGATGGATAATGTGGATATGAAAAATGCCATTTTATCGACACACTGCCATCAGGACTTGGGTATGGCTACAGCAAACTCAATCATGGGTGTATTAAATGGCGCGCGTCAGGTAGAAGTTACAATAAACGGTATAGGCGAACGCGCAGGAAATACTTCTCTGGAAGAAGTTGTAATGGCAATAAGAAGCCACAAAGAATTGAAGATAGATACAAATATCAACACACAAAAAATATATCCGACAAGCAGGATGATTTCGAGCCTGATGAACATGCCTGTGCAACCGAACAAAGCAATTGTCGGACGGAATGCATTTGCCCATTCATCGGGAATACATCAGGACGGGGTATTGAAACATTTGTCTACTTACGAAATCATCGACCCCAAAGATGTCGGTATAGACGACAATGCGATTGTACTCACAGCCCGTAGCGGGCGTGCCGCTTTAAAAAACAGGTTAAGCCTGCTAGGTATAGAAATGGATGAAGACCAATTGGCAGAATTATATCAGCGTTTCCTCGAACTGGCCGACCGCAAAAAAGACATCACAGACGAAGATATTTTGATCTTGGCCGGAAAAGAAACTACCAAAATGCATCGCATCAAATTGGATTACCTCCAAGTGACTTCCGGCATCGGCATTCGCAGTGTTGCTAGTGTAGGGCTGGATATCGCGGGTGAAAAATTCGAATCGTCTGCTTCGGGAAATGGACCGGTAGACGCCGCGATAAAAGCAATCAAGCAAATTATACGCAGAGAGACTGTTATTGAAGAATTTCTAATACAGGCCATCAACAGAGGCAGTGATGATACCGGTAAAGTACATATGCAAGTGGAACATGACGGCGCGGTTTATTATGGCTTTTCGGCCAATACCGATATTATAGCCGCCTCAGCAGAAGCATTCATCAATGCTGTCAATAAATTTGTAAAGTAACAATAGATCAACAAAAATAGAATTTTAAGTATGAAAACTTTATTCGACAAAATCTGGGATGCCCATGTAGTGTCTTCTGTAGAGGACGGCCCTACTCAGTTATATATTGACCGTCACTTCTGTCACGAAGTAACGAGTCCCCAGGCCTTCAACGGACTCAGGGCCAGAGGGCTAAAAGTGTACCGCCCGGAGAAAACAACGCTAACAGCAGATCATAACACCCCTACAATCGATCAAGACCAACCGGTAAAAGATCCCATTTCAAAAAATCAATTGGATACATTATCCAAAAATGCCCAAGAGTTTGGACTGACATTGTATGCACTGGGAAATAAAAAGAATGGTGTGGTACATATAATCGGGCCTGAAAATGGTTTCACTCAACCGGGTATGACCATCGTATGCGGGGATAGCCATACGTCTACTCACGGAGCATTTGGAGCTATCGCATTTGGTATCGGGACTAGTGAGGTAGAAATGGTATTAGCTACTCAATGTATCCTCCAATCACGTCCGAAAACAATGCGTATCACATTCAACGGAAAGTTGGGAAAAGGCGTTACAGCGAAAGACCTTGCCCTCTATATGATTTCCAAACTGACGACAGGCGGCGCTACCGGATACTTTGTTGAATATGCAGGTGAAGCTATCCGCAATATGTCGATGGAAGAACGCATGACACTATGTAACCTGAGTATAGAAATGGGTGCGCGTGGAGGGCTTGTCGCTCCCGATGAAACAACATTTTCGTATGTAAAAGGACGTGAATTTGCGCCTAAAGGTGAAGAATGGGATAAAGCCCTTGCCTATTGGAAAACATTGAAAACAGATGAAGGCGCTAAATTTGACAAAGAACTTACTTTCGACGCGGCAGATATTCAGCCGATGATAACATACGGAACTAATCCGGGAATGGGTATGGCCATAAACGATTCTATCCCGTCACTTGAACAAATAGATGAAGCCGGACGAATTTCTTTCCAAAAATCGATGGACTATATGGGATTCCAACCGGGAGAAAAAGTAGAAGGTAAATCAATCGATTATGTATTTCTCGGTAGCTGTACCAACGGTCGTATTGAAGACTTCCGTACTTTTGCCAATTTCGTGAAAGGCAAAAAGAAATCGGACAATGTCGTTGTTTGGCTTGTACCCGGCAGTCATATGGTTGTAGATCAAATCAAGGCGGAAGGACTAGACAAAATTCTGACCGATGCCGGATTCGAACTTCGCCAACCGGGATGTTCTGCTTGTCTGGCTATGAATGACGACAAAGTTCCTGCCGGAAAATATGCCGTTTCTACATCGAACCGCAACTTCGAAGGGCGTCAGGGACCGGGCGCACGCACTATTCTTGCCGGACCATTGGTAGCAGCGGCAGCGGCAGTAACAGGGAAGATCACAGATCCGAGAGAATTAGCAAATTAGCAGATTAGCAAATTTGAAAATTAAATAATCATTATGAGGGAAACGGGAAATGTAATAGTTGATTTGTCCTTTAAGTTTGCTTTGGATATTATTTCTTTTGTAGAAATATTGGAACAAGAAAAAAAATATGTTATAGCAAATCAATTACTGAAAAGCGGAACATCTATTGGAGCAAATGTTCGGGAAGCACAGAACGGAGAGAGTAAATCCGATTTTGTACATAAACTTAAAATAGCGGCCAAAGAAGCTGACGAGACTGAATATTGGTTGCTACTTTGCAAAAGTTCAGAAAATTATCCTTTCAATCCTCAATTAAGTAATGGAAAGTATTTATTACAACATAATTTTCGTTTTTGTCATGCTGACGATAGGAAGCATCTCTTGTCGGTTCCGCTTTTAAGGAACAAGATCCTTCGTGCCTCAGGATGACAAAGAGAATGTTGCATTAATTATCATAGATTACTTACTAGAAGATATTAAAGTTATTCAAAAAATTATTAATAAAATTATCGGAACAGCTAAATCAAGATAATTAGTAAATGTGAAAATAGATGCATTTTAATTTGCTAATATGCTAATTCGCTAATTTACAAATTGACATTATGGAAAAGTTTCAGACATTAACATCGACATACGTTCCGCTTCCGATAGAGAATGTGGATACAGACCAGATCATACCGGCCCGTTTTCTGAAAGCAACAGACAAAGAAGGCTTCGGAGATAACCTTTTTGCCGATTGGCGCTACAACAAAGACGGTAGTCCAAAAGCAGACTTTGTGTTGAATAATCCGACATACAGCGGGAAAATCCTCGTCGCAGGGAAAAACTTCGGTAGTGGCTCCAGCCGCGAACATGCAGCATGGGCTATTGCCGGATATGGATTCAGAGCCGTCGTTTCCAGCTTTTTTGCTGACATATTCAGAAACAATGCTTTGAATAATGGTGTGTTGCCGGTTATAGTTACTCCCGAATTTTTGACAGAGATATTTGCTGCCATCAATGCCGATCCGAAAGTAACATTGACTATCGATCTGGAGAAACAGGAAATAACAAACAATGCAACCGGAAAATCAGAAAGCTTTGATATAAACCCTTATAAAAAAGAATGCCTTCTTAAGGGACTGGATGATATAGACTACCTACTCTCTAAAAAGGAGTTGACGGAGAAATTTGAGGAAGAACAGATATTATAGAATCTTCAAAAAATACAACCATGAAGAAAACTAAAATTGGTTTTTTAACATCAAAACACCCTCTGGAAAAGAATGTTTGGTCTGGAACAATATATCAAATCCATAGAAATCTCAGTAAGGATCATGAGATTATTTGGATACCCGTAAGACGGAGCTTTTGGGGCAATAGGTATATGAAGATAATAAAGATTATGAGTAAGATTTCCGGAAAGAGTTTCACACCTCACTTTACTTATCCTGCCAAAAGATCATCGAAAAAGACAAACAAGAAATTGTTAGATTCCGTTGATCTAATATTTACACCGGCTGCGTCTTCTTGTGTAGCGTATCTGAAAACCAATAAACCAATAGTATATCTTTCCGATACAGCTTTTTCTCTAATGGTTAATTATTATTATTTCAATCTATCTGATTTTAATATTAAAGAAGGAAATAAAATAGAACAACTAACAGCCCGAAACAGTACTCATATTATAGTATCCTCGGACTGGGCTAAAAAAGCGTATATCGAATATTATTCCGTTCCTGAGGAAAAAATTTCGGTTATAGAATTCGGGGCTAATATCGATGGAATAGAACTAGTGAATAATACGGATAATAAGACAAACGGGCCGTTGAATATCCTCTTTCTTGGCGTAGAATGGAAAAGAAAAGGCGGTGACGTAGCTGTAGAGTGTGTAAGGAAATTAAATGAATCGGGCATAAACGCACATTTATATATTGTCGGCACAGGTACTCCTAAGGAATATTTAAAGTATGATTTCATAAAACCCATTGGCTTTTTAAACAAAAACAAAGATTCTGAATATCAACAACTGAGAGAGATAATTTCCAAATCGGACATTCTTCTGTTACCTACCAGAGCTGAATGTTCAGCCATTGCTTTTAGCGAGGCCAGTGCTTATGGATTGCCGATTTTCACTTACGATACAGGAGGTATTGCCAATTATGTCATTAATGGCAAAAATGGTTATAGGCTTGACCTTTCCGCTAATGGTGATGGTTTTGCTAATAGAATAAAAGAATGTATAGAAAAAGATGAACTACCTCTGCTTAAAAAGGGATGTGAAAACATATACAATAGTAATCTGAATTGGAATGTTTGGACGGAAAAGGTTCGGAATATAATAGATAACTGCCTTCGATGAAATTTAAACTGGCTATTAATTAGTCTTATGATAGAAATAATGGACACAACCCTTCGCGATGGGGAACAAACATCGAGCGTTTCCTTTTCCACTCAGGAGAAAATGAGTATAGCGCACCTGCTGCTTGTCGATTTGGGCGTCAACCGTATCGAAGTAGCATCGGCTCGCGTTTCGGAAGGAGAATTCAATACGGTAAAGAAAATTGCGAATTGGGCTACATCAGCAGGTCATATCGAAAAGGTCGAAATTCTCGGTTTTATAGACAAGGGCACATCACTCAATTGGATAAAAGATACAGGATGCAAGACGATAAACCTACTTACAAAAGGTTCATACAAACATGTAACCGAACAGTTGCGCAAAACTCCCGAGCAACATCTTAACGACATAAAGTATGAAGTCGAACTTGCCCGGAAAATGGGGATTGCAGTCAATGTTTATCTCGAAGACTGGTCGAATGGCATCATTCATTCCGAGGATTATGTCTATTTCATGATGGATGGAATGAAAGACCTCCCGATAAAAAGGTTTATGCTTCCCGACACACTGGGTATATTGAATCCTCACAGCGTGTGGAGATGTTGCCGCCGCATGATAAACCGTTATCCTAACCTGCACTTTGACTTTCATGGACATAACGACTACGATCTTGGTGTTGCCAACACAATGGTTGCCGCCGAGGTAGGAGTAAAAGGGGTGCATGTGACGATGAACGGATTGGGTGAGCGTGCCGGCAATGCATCTTTGGCAAGTGTGATAGCTGTATTTCACGATCAGTTGAACTTAAAAACAACTATTAAGGAAGAAGCTATAAACAAAGTCAGCCGTATAGTCGAATCATATTCAGGACAGGTAATTTCTGCTAACCAACCGATTGTGGGTGATAATGTCTTCACTCAATGTGCCGGTATCCATGCCGACGGAGACAATAAGAACAACCTGTATTACAACGACTTATTTCCTGAACGTTTCGGACGGATTCGCGAATATGCTTTGGGCAAACTCTCCGGTAAATCGAATATTCGCAAAAACATTGAAGCCCTTGGTATAGAACTGGACGAAGCTGATATGTTGAAGGTAGCAAACCGTGTTATCGAATTAGGTGATAAAAAGGAAATAATCACACAGGACGATCTGCCTTACATCATATCCGACGTATTAAAGAATAACGAAAAAGAAAAACGGATCAAGATACTTTCCTTTGCTTTCCTTCTTACCAAAGGACTACGGCCTACGGCCACAGTGAAAGTAGAAATAGACGGACAAGAACACGAATGGACAGCTCCGGGAGATGGGCAATACCATGCCTTCTCGAAGGCTTTATATAAAATCTATTCCAGGCTGGGAAAACCAACTCCGACTCTGACCAATTACGCTGTATATATTCCACCCGGTGGTCGTACTGATGCTTTGGTGCAAACAGTCATTACATGGGAATTTAACGGTAAAACATTCAAAACCCGTGGACTTGATGCCGACCAGACCGAAGCGGCTGTAAAAGCAACAGAGAAGATGTTGAATATGATAGAGGAAATGTAGTAAATTCGAAAATTAATTAATGTGCTAATATGCCAATGGCGCGAAGCGATAGGTAAGTAGAGAGCAGTATACCAGCAACTTGGTATTTATAAAAGAACAATAAAAAAATATATAATGAAACTAAACATTGCAGTACTTCCCGGAGATGGGATCGGTCCGGAAATAATCGGACAAGCTTTACGCGTAACTGAAGCTATATGTGAGAAATTCGGACATGAACTGTCATATGAATACGGACTGGTTGGAGCTTCGGCTATCGATCAGGTTGGCAATCCCTACCCTGATGGAACTCATGAGCTATGTATGACTTCCGATGCTGTTCTGTTCGGAGCTATCGGCGATCCGAAATATGATAATAATCCATCGGCAAAAGTACGTCCCGAACAAGGATTGCTGGCTATGCGCAAAAAATTAGGGTTATATGCCAATATCCGCCCGGTGTCTACATTCCCCTCATTGATACATAAATCGCCTCTTCGTGCCGATCTGGTAGATGGAGCCGACTTTATGTGTATCAGAGAGCTGACGGGAGGCCTTTATTTTGGACGCCCACAAGGACGTAGCGAAGATGGCGATACAGCCTATGATACCTGTGTATATACACGTGAAGAGGTGGAACGCATCCTGCACCTGGCCTACAAATATGCGAAAATGCGCCGCAATAAAGTAACAGTTGTAGATAAGGCTAATGTTTTATGTACATCGCGCCTGTGGAGACAAGTTGCACAAGAAATAGAGAAACAATACCCGGAAGTGGAAACAGAATATATGTTTGTCGATAATGCTGCCATGCAAATTATTCAATGGCCTAAACGTTTCGATGTGCTTGTCACCGAGAACCTTTTCGGGGATATACTGACTGACGAGGCATCGGTTATTACAGGTTCATTGGGTATGCTTCCTTCTGCTTCTATCGGTGTACATACATCGGTATTCGAACCTATACACGGATCATATCCGCAAGCAACAGGAAAAAACATTGCAAACCCATTAGCAACAATTCTTTCAGCAGCCTTAATGTTTGAATATGCCTTCGACCTTCATCAAGAAGGCGCTCTTATACGTAATGCTGTAGCAGCGTCGATGAATGCAGGAGTAGTTACTGAAGATATTTCGCTAAAAGATGGAATAGCCCACTCTACATCGGAAGTAGGAGACTGGATTGTAAATTACGTAAAAAATAACGGAATTATCCCTTTATGTCTTGGTTAAAATAATTTCAGATAAGTATTTACTTTTAAGTAAATGTTCATAATTATATCACATATAATAAAACTGTCGTATATTCGCAGTATACAAGATGTAATAGTGAATGAAAATCAAGATATTATCATTGACCGAATCAGATCGGCAGGAACTCACATTTGGCTTTCGCAACGGGGAGAGCCACTGTTTCCGCATGCGTTGCCGTGCAGTATTGCTCAAGAGGGAAGGTCTGAGTTCCGTCCATGTTGGAGAGCAGACGGAAATGACAGCCCAAAGTGTCAATGGCTGGGTGAAGCGGTTCGAGGCGGAAGGAATCAAAGGCTTATATACCCGTCCGGGACAGGGGCGCAAGCCCATCATGGATTGTTCAGACGAGGATGCGGTTCGCAAAGCCATCGAATCGGATCGACAAAGTGTCCGTGCTGCCAAGGAAGCCTGGCAGCAATCCTCCGGCAAAGAGGCAAGCTAATTGACATTCAGACGTTTTTTATCCGTCTTGGCGCAAGATATAGACGTATAAGAAAACGTCCAAGGGGTGTACCCTCGCCGCAACTCTACCGGTATAAGACCCAGAAGTTGCAAGAACTTGAAACGCTTTATAGCAAAGGAGAAATCAACCTCTTCTATGGCGATGAATCGCATGTCTGTACCGAAGGCTACGTTCCCTATGGCTGGCAGTTCCCGGGAGAAAACATCTATATTGCTTCGGAAAGAGCCAAAAGGCTCAACATCTTCGGTATGATTAACCGGGATAACCATTTTGAAGGTTTCTGCACAAGTGAATCCATTGATGCCGAGAAAATTGTCAGTTTCCTCGAACAGTTCTCCTTTGGAATCGATCAAAAAACATTTGTTGTGCTCGACAATGCCAGCGTGCATAGAAATGCTAAAATCCGGCAGATGCGCCCTGTCTGGGAAAAACGAGGACTCTTTCTCCTGACTTTGACGGTACCTTTCCCAGTCTAGCCATAGCTGATATTGATTTCCAGCGGTTTATCCCGTATTTTTCGACCAAGTTCCTTTGTAGTGGACGGTGATACAAAGTGTGTGATTTTCTTTCA
>NZ_BAAHWU010000070.1:0-13127 GCF_054601275.1 Dysgonomonas reticulitermitis
TTCTTGATTTTATATTTATCTTTGATCTGGGTTATCGGTGAGGTACTCATATATCTACTTTTTTGAATTTGCAAATACAAAAATACACCTGTAACCCTTCTTTTACAATACCGTTGCAACAAAGTCTTTTTTAGATATAAACGGGAACGGCTACCAAATTCGTTACTGCTTTCAATACTTAATCGCGCTATTTCATCATTATTGGCATCTGTAAGTACTAAAGCCCTGTCTGATGGGTCAATAGAAATTTTAACCCCGTTGGCATTACTTTGTATCTTTCCAGTAACCGATAGTCCGTTAATCAAATCATACAGAAACGACCCATCAGCAAAGTTTAGCGAGCCGTCAGCATTAAACAAGTGCGTACCTCTGCCAAACAAAGCAGCCCCCGTTTCACCATCTATATGGGCAATTATATCACCTGTCGTCTTATCTTTGATGGTAATATCGGCATTCATCAGGGTAAGAGCATTTTGCTTTGTGTAATTGTAGTCTAAGTCACCTATCTTAATTTGACTTTTGAGCCCTTTAATAAAGCTTTTACCGTCAGCCGTGCGCCAAGTATCTACCGTTAATTGCCCCGGAAGCAACTCGGCAAGCCCATACATGGTTGTAAACGAACGGTCGCCCTCTTCATTCTCCGAATTAATAAAAGCTACCCACAGGGTGTAAAAACCGTCTTGGTCTTCAATCTTTATCTTTTCAGCCGAGATAAAGAAAACCGCTTCGCCCGTGAGCCGTCCGTCGACTACTGCTAAATTTTTAGAACATTTCAAATATAAATAATAAGGTGTTGAGGCATCCAAAACATCGGTATTATATTCGGGCGCTGTCCAGTATGGCTTTTGCCCGTCAATTTCCAACGTTTCGTGCTTAATGCGGGAGGCAGGGCAATAGAAGCGTTTTTCCGTTTTGTTGAAAATCAAGTCCGGCTCAATGGAAGTATCCCAATCGTCAGCCAAGAACCGATATTGCAAGGTTGCCGCACCCGCACGGAAGACCATCCCCTCGAATACCAATGCACTCAGCAGGTTCTCTTGAAACTCATCGGACATGCCGATGATGCCGTCGATAAGCTCCTGCGTATCTTTCCAACGGCGTTTAGCATAGTCTATCGCCTCCTGTTTGCCGCGTTCTATCTCCTGTTCCTTTGCCGGTATTTCATTCAGGATATTGCCTAACGATTTACCCGATACGTTGTTCGAGATGGTGATCTGGGGCTGCTGAAAGCAAAAAGCCCGGACGAAATATCCGGACCTGATGAATCAAACATCAAAAAAAACACTTACATTTGCAATAACAAACATGAAACTAAACTATTATGAAAAAGATACTTTACATACTATTTTTGATTTGCCTACTAACAGCTTGTTCTAGTGACGATGAAAACATTGAGCCGAAAACACCGGAAGAGGAAAAAATAGAAGTTACAGCAAAAGATATTGTTGGTTTTTGGAGTTCTGTTGATCCTAAAACTCAAATAACCCATAAACTATATTTTCAATCTAACGAGAAAGATGCAATACACGAACAGTATAAAAATGAGAGTATCATAAAAACCAACAGATTTAGTTATACTATTGCAGGAGTTGAAATTTCGGTTAAAGGGAGTACGCAATTCGACACCTACAAAACTGAAATTTACAAAAGAGGTGAAGCATTATATTTTTTAGATATGGCATTCACCCCTTATAAAGAGTAGTCTTTTTATTTTTGACATATTGTAGTATGCCCATTTATAGTAGTAGTGTATAAACCACTTACATATACATTACCTTTTGATGTTGGTAATCCTGTAAATCCGGCTTGTAAACAAGAATTTCCATTCGCATCTATACCTTTACTTGCTCCAAAGGAAGGTTGTGATTGGTCTTCTATATTAAAGAATCCTACTGCCTCAGGAGTCAAATAAGATGAATATCCTGTACTTTTATTATGGAATCTTATCTCATAACCTGTTATGTCCAATACCGAATAAGGTTCACTTCCTGTATTCCACCCGAAATGGTTAAAAATTAATCTGGGTCTGTAAAAAGTTCCTACAGGGTATTCTTCTTTCTCAAATGACATTTGTATAAGAGTTTGTCCTATGTCGTTAATGAACTTCAGTGTTCTGTCATCAGGATCTATAATAATTCTGTTACCATCTTTATTACTCTCAAATTTACCCATTAATTGCAATCCGTTTAATAAATCGTACAGGATATTACCTCCTGCAAGATTCATGGACTTGTCTGCATTAAATTTATGCACACCGCCACTCAATGACACATCTCCGTTCTCGTTAAAGACATTAGCCCCTTTTCCAAACGAGGCTGCTCCACTCTCTCCATCTATCTTAGCAACAACCTCATTATCATTATCCTTTATTTCAAAAGTGGCATTTCTTATACTCAATTGTTCAGGCTTCGTCACATTCCAATCCAATCCACTCGTCTTATCCCCAAACTTAAACTTATTGGACAAGAAATCCAGATAACTATTGCCATCACTACTTATCAATGTATCAGCCGTAATTTGTCCCGGTAGCAACTCTGTATAGCCATACATAGTACGGATTGTGCGCTCTTGTTCTTCATTCTCGGAGTTTATAAATACCACCCAGAATGTATAATAACCTTCTTTGTCTTCCAGTTTTATCTTTTTATCAGAAACAAAGAATTGTGCTTCACCAACCATCCTACTATCCACATCTGTAGTTAGATTTTTTGGTGCTCTGATATACAGATAATAAGGCTTACTTGCATCAAGGTTATCCGGCAAGCATCCCGGTCTGGAAGATAACGGTCATGTTTTCTCCGGGCAGCACACATTTCGCAAAGTCAAGCGAAGCGGGGATGTCGCTGTCTTCGAGCAGGGGCCGGGGTGGGGTAAAAATGCCTGAACCTCCCCCGAAGGGAAAATTCAGGCAAAAAACATAAACAATTAAAGAAAAAAACTTACATTTGCAATAACAAACATAAAACTATTATGAAAAAATATATATACATCTTATTTGCTGTTTGCTTATTTACTGCTTGTTCGAGCGATAATGATAATACTGACCCCGAAACTCCTAATAACCCACAAAACTATACGAGCTTTGTTATAAAAAATGAAGCAAGCACAGGAGAGTTGAAAAATATTGTTACTGGTTACAAACAACCGGATAATTCTCTAAAACTAATTGCTAATCTGGGCAACTTGAAAGCAGGAGAAACTTCAAAAGAAATCACAATAGACTATTCGAAAACTAAAGAAGTTTTAATCTTTATAGGCGAATTGTCAAGTGGTAATTACTCAGATGTTCTCATCGTTACTAACTATAAAAACTTTGTTGTTAAAGAGAATACTAAAAACATATATACTCTTCCGAAAGATATTATGATGCAACTAACAAACGTAAACCATTCTGATGCTAAAGAATATCCTCAAGAATAAAACTTAGAACTTAAATTTACTGAACATCCACGTTCCTTTATACTCACTTTGGCTTGACCCCCATTCTCCAATATAAGTACACATAGCAGTCCAGCCCTCGCCAACATCGAGATACTCATTTTCAGAGCTATCGTCGAACAATCTTTGATTTAAAGGAGCATAAATCCTCATATACCCTGTCCACCATTGCTTAAACCAAATGGTTGTCCCTTTGTACACATCTGTTGGGAGATATACATGTTGAGCCCCAGTGGAATTGCCTAATACATAAGTCGTACCTCTACTTAACCTCGTTATCTCTCCTCCGCCTCCGCTTAAATCAATCATGTTCATTACAAGTCCATTCACTTTAAGCATATCAAACCACCCACCGTACGCAGGCGCAGGATTCGCCGAGCTATTTGATGCTGTGCCGTAAACTCCAACGATACCCCATTCACTGCCCCACATATCCTTATCCATTTTGCCACGGCCAAGTCCCGCAATAGCCGCTTTCATAGATACACCTGTAGACGCAGGAAGGGTGTCAATTCCGGCTCTGTTTGCAAATACTCCTTGCGAAGATAAATAAGCAACATCGCCGTCGGTAACATTCCGGGCTTCGACCCTTGCATCATCACTACTTGAATCAATTTTAATATATTGCTTTTTGGTTTCCATACCTCCGGACTCTTTCCACCTTTCTATATAGTTATTAAACTGGAGAGAACCGTTCAGTCCATCCAATACCATTGCGTCGTCGATTCCCGTCTTAGCTTTCGAGCGAATAATCTGATCCGAAAAGTAAAACCCTGCAATCAAAGCCTCTCCGATAACCTTGAGAGCCTGCCGGATGTAAATATTTGAAGCCACGAGTGTATTGGGCATATCGGGGTCGAGGTTATACTCAAGGCTGTTGTCGCCATCGCCGAGTTTGAACTGATTTTTCAAAGCCTTCCAGAAACTTTTACCATCTGACGATCGAAGCGTATCCACAGTAAGCTGTCCCGGAAGCAACTCGGCAAGCCCGTACATCGTAGTAAACGAACGGTCGCCCTCTTCATTCTCCGAATTAATAAAAGCTACCCACAGGGTGTAAAAACCGTCTTGGTCTTCAATCTTTATCTTTTCAGCCGAGATAAAGAAAACCGCTTCGCCCGTGAGCCGTCCGTCGACTACTGCTAAATTTTTAGAACATTTCAAATATAAATAATAAGGTGTTGAGGCATCCAAAACATCGGTATTATATTCGGGCGCTGTCCAGTATGGCTTTTGCCCGTCAATTTCCAACGTTTCGTGCTTAATGCGGGAGGCAGGGCAATAGAAGCGTTTTTCCGTTTTGTTGAAAATCAAGTCCGGCTCAATGGAAGTATCCCAATCGTCAGCCAAGAACCGATATTGCAAGGTTGCCGCACCCGCACGGAAGACCATCCCCTCGAATACCAACGCATTAAACAAATTCTCTTTAAACTCGTCCGTCATGCCTGAAATATTATCTATCAGTTCCTGCGTATCTTTCCAGCGGCGTTTAGCATAGTCTATCGCCTCCTGTTTGCCGCGCTCTATCTCCTGTTCCTTTGCCGGTATTTCATTCAGGATATTGCCCAGCGATTTACCCGATACGTTGTTCGAGATGGTGATCTGGGGCGATAAAGGAGACGACAGTATCGTCTTCACCGCCGTGATGCGTATATCCACCGGCTCGGAGAGGAACTGCGGGTCGCTGAAGCGCACAAAGTTACCGCAACCCAGCATGCCACCGCTCACTCCCCACTCGCGCTTGGCGTAGATGCCGTCGAGCTGCCAGTCGTAGGTATATTTGGGCTGCGCGTTTTCGTACAGGTACTTGATGGCCTCGTCGCGGGCGCGGCGTTCGGCATCCTCTATATATTCTTCGGGCAGGGCTATATGAAATACGCCGTAAATATCGTCCGCTTTGGGGATAAACGCATCGCCGGGTATCTTTTGCCCGTTTTCTTCCTTGCCCATCAGTTGGAAACGCCTATTCACCGCCGGCGTATCGTGGGTATACACCACCTCGAACTCCCGTCCGGCAAGCATCCCGGTCTGGAAGATAACGGTCATGTTTTCTCCGGGCAGCACACATTTCGCAAAGTCAAGCGAAGCGGGGATGTCGCTGTCTTCGATGTACCAGAATCCGTTGTTCTGGTAGGCGCCGGTCACTGTTCCTTCGCGCATCGGGTACACCTTCGACACATCGAGGCTGTCTTCGAGCAAGGGCCCCGTGCGGTCGGCGCGCTCCACATAGCAGCCGGTGAGGTCGGTGCGGTAAGCCACGGCCTTTTCGGGGTCTATCATATCGGGGTCGGTATCGCCAAAGTATGTGCCGTCGTAGCGCACGGTATTGTCTTTGGGCATCAGCAGGGTATCGTTGCCGTAGGTGTCCCAGCGGATGTTGCGGTCGCCGCCCTGTATCCATACGCGGTTGATCACCTTCGATGTATCGAACTGGCTACGCGATATGCCGCCCAGTACTCCTTTCTTGTACCCGTAAGACAGTTTTACGGTCGATTCTTTCATTTTCTCTACCTTGTCAAAGCGTATTTCCTTACCCTCTACGTCCCACTCGGTGTTGAAGGCTTCGGCAATGCGTGTCAGCACATCGTGGCAATAGTCGTGGTTGAAGTCGAGGGTTACACGTTCGCTATCGACGCAGGCCGCTTTGTTTGCCATCCACCCTGCTTCGTTTCCGCTCAGGTTGAGGTTGTCGGCCAGCAGGCGGGCAAATTCGTAGGGTGTGCCTGTGAACGAGAATTTCAGCCGGGGCGAAGTATCCATCGTTACAGCAACGCCGTTTTCGTATTTTGCCACAAACATCTTGAACTTGATGGTTTTCAGCTGTGCCAGTTCCGATTCCAGCGTCAGGGTATAATCGTAGTGCCGGCTGTGGTTTTTCTTAAAGTTCTGAGGACTGTAAAGGGTATATTTATAGGTATCCTTGTACATAAAATATGTACCTACGGGCAGTTCTATAAAGTCGGGCAATGAGAAGTTGAGTACGACGTTGTCGTCGCCCATAATTTCTTTGTAGTGGTAACTGCTGTCGTCTACATTGATTTCCAACGGATCGAATGTATTGTTTTCTTTAGGGATGTATAATGTTATTTTCATATTGTTTTTCCGTTTATTGGTTTATAGTTTGCAAGTGTACTGTCCATCTATTGTTTTACTTGAGGCACGCCGGGATATTTGCTAATTTTCAAATTAATATCAGATACCGTCCGTCCTCTGTCATAATAGGAATGCCGCTTTCTGTAGCCAACACCTGCACGGGGCGGTTCGGTTTCAGGATAGTCAGCGACAGGTTGAATTTCACCTTTATCCGTTTACTGAACGGCTCCGTTTTTTCGAAATTTTGCATGACCGAATAATAGCATTCAAAATCTTCGTACAAAGTAGATAACCGTATGGGTTCGGGTCTGGTCAGATTGTTGAACAATGCTTCGTAATTGTAATAAAACGTTTCGCGCGAATCGGCTATCATGGTACATTCTATGACAATCTGCTTGTTTTTCAATGTTTGCCTGGCGGCTTTTGTATTTGCCGGATATAGGACGTCCGCTCCGTTTTGCTTGTCGAAGGTTTTTACCAAAGGCTCTTTTGCAGCCGGCAAGTTCAATGCGGTGTTATAGCATTGATTGACAATAATCCCGAATTTCGACAGGTCGTAATCATTGATTGCTACATGCGATTGTGCCGGACGCGTGATATTTGGAATTATATTTTGCGGTTTCGAAAATAGTTGTAGCGGATCGTCCATTACGAAGTTTACGCTTATCTCTCCACTTTTCTTTCCGTGGGTCAAGAAACCTCTGTTTTGAGTATATGAAGGACATGATACATAACGTAGGGTAAATTCTTTGCCAAATTCGCGAATATAAAGTTTTCTCGGTTTAGGCTTGCTTATCAACCGGTGGAAATTGTCAAGATTGTCAATAAAATCATCTGATGTTTCAGCCGACAGGTAGAAATTGAGAGTCACATCTCTCTGTTTGAAAAACACTTCTGTCAGGTCTACGTCTATGCCATCCTCTTCGTACCAGTCGTTTTGAGTGGGTTCTATCCGTTCGGGGAAAGGAAGAAGATCATAATCTCCTCCTTTGAGGATAAACATACCGAAATCGGCTATGTCTATTCCATCTATTATACAACTGCCCTTTTTCATACTTTCAGTTTTACTCCTTTTGTTTGCATTTCTTCGAGGCTGTTTTTTACATTCTCCAGATAACGGCAATATTCGGTGTTGTCGGCTATGCGATTGAGCTGCGATTGCATAGTCCGTTGCACCAGAAGCGATTGTTCCGTATTATCGTGAATGGCGCTCGTGTAGCGTAGCATATTGTCGAAACTGCCGTTCAGTTGATTGGCTGAGTCTTGGGTGATGGAGGCAAGGCCAGCGCCGGAGGAGGGAGTGGGGGTAGCTTGTTGAGGCCTCTCGAAACCTTTATTTTCGGCATTCGACCAGAATTGTTCCAGAAAATCATTGGCACTGTCGATGTTTTCGCCTAATCCATCGAAGAAATTTCCTAACACATTTGTGATTTGCTCTGATAGCTGCTTTTCGTCTATCGTTTTATCTGCATGTTTTTTATAAATCGCTTCAATATCACCTTCCAGTTTTTCGAACATTTTGGAAAGAAATAATTGGAAAACCATTTGTTTGGCTAGGTTATTTAAAACGTCAGTGACATTTTCTTTAAATTTGGCGGCGGCATCCTCCCCATTGGCAAAAGCCTGTACTATACTATTTGTCAGGGAGTCGCCTAAGCTGCCAAAAGTATCTTTCAGGTAATTATTCAACTCCTCTTCTGCTTTTGCAGCGTGTTCCTGAAGTCCAATGAGATTTTGTAAAAGAGTCTGCGTGCCATCTTCCATCTTTTCATTATTAAGTATGGTTTTGGCGCGTTCTATATTTAACTTATTTTCTCCATCGATCAAGTCCGGATAAACACTTAAAATACCGCTATATGTATCTTCTCCTTTACCCAATCCCAAAAAGCCAGTCTTTTTATGCCCTGTTACAATTCTGGCATTCTGAAGAGCTGCAATATCGCTGGTTTTAGTTGAAGAATTAAGAAAATTAGAAACCCCGGAAAACCAATTGTAATTTTTTACTTTCCCTTCTCCTTTAAGTGTTTCCTTATATAATTTTACAGCTTCGCCATAATTATTTATCGCGTTTTTCGCTTTAGCTATTTGCTGCTCTCCAAAAATGGAAGAGGCTTCTTTCATCAATAGATTCTGTTCCAACAACAACAGATTGTATTGGTGTTGGGCCGCATTCCGTCCATCAGTTATAGCTTTTAATGCATCCTGATGTCTTTTTTCTGCTTCCGATGCTTTTTTGAACAGGTTAATACCTTCACTGACAATAGCCATCATTCCTCCAACCGGCCCTCCTTTAGCGAAACCTTGTGCTATATTTCCAACAGTAGATAATACCATATCAATATTTTCATCCAATCCACCAAACATAGATTGGAGTTCTCCCACAACGTTCGCAACCAATGTTGCATTTTTTATTATAGAATTAAATAGGGAAATGGTCTTTCGTTCAGCCTCATCAGGAGAACTTCCTAAACGTTCGAAGAAAGAAACTATCTGATTAAATACAGCTTCGTCAGCAAAAGCCTTTAGGGATTTGGCAGGCTCATCAAACTTCAGATTATTTAATTCGAATTCTATCTTTTTTGCTTCTTTTTCTGCATTTTCATCGCCAGTCTTAGCTAAAGATAAGTTTAGTTCTAATCTTTCTTTGAGATATTTTCTTTTAATTTCAAGTTTCTTGCTCTCATATAATTCAGTCATCTTCATGGATTGTAATCCCTTCAGATTCTCCTGTTCTAATTGTTCGGAATTAGTTGACTTCTTAATTTTATCCTGAAGAGTAGCTTGTTGTATTTCTTTATCTTTATTTATTTTGTATTGTGTAATCAATGTCTCATTTCCTTTGGCTAATGCAATTCTATCCTCATAGTTTTTTTCTATTTCGTTCAACTGTTTTTCCAAGGAAGATGAGAAACGAAGCTCTTCGTCTTTCAGAAGCCTTTCGTGCTCTTTATCAATACTTTTAACTTCTTTTAACTGTTTAGCGTCAGCTGCTGTTATATATTGCTCGTATTGACTTGTAATATTAGATGTTTGAAGTCCTATTGGTAATAAAGACTGGTCGAATTTGTTTATATCAAATCCTTCATCCGATCCATGTTCTTTTATATATATATTTTTTGCTAAATCTTCTTGGTCTTTTAGTTTTTGCTTTTTAGAATCTTCTGCTGCTTGTTTCTCTTTTTCATAATTCAGATTTATTATACGAAGTCTTTTTTCATAGCCTTCATCCATTATGTTTGTTAATTTTTCTTGTATATCATAAAAAAACTTAGTTTTATCAGTTTCTTGCTTTTCCAATTGACTTTCTATAGATTTTTCAGCTTTTAGCCGATTTTCAGCAATAAGATTATTTTTATTTATTGAAAATCTATTATTATTCTTAATATTGAGAGAGCTATTTAATATTTTTTGTTTTTCCTCTTCGTGATTGGAGTTGATGTTTTGAACATCTTTTTTATACTCAAGTAAACTTTGATATGGACTTTTTTCCGTTCCTGTTATTAAGCCAAGCCAAAAGGATAAGTCTGTGTATCTTATACTTGCGGCTTTATGGTATTTGTCTTTTGCGCTATTTAGCTTTGTATATTTTTTTAATTCGAGAGCCATCAATTGATCGACTTTTTCATATTCTTCGACCTTTTTTTGGAGATTGTTTCCCTGTAAATGTTTTAATTCTTCGACTCTGGCATCCTTAATATTTGTATAAAAACCATTCCATTCCTCTAATGTATTGAATTTGATCCCTTCATAAGCAGTTTCAATAGAAAATTGTTCTTTTGATCGTCCAATTTTTATTATCTGGTTTGTTATATTTTCTACTAGTTTAATTTTATTTATGGATTTGTTTAATTTTCCAAAGCTTTCTTGTATATCTTCCGGGAGAAAGGATTTGGCAATTTCACCAGAATACTTTGAAAGGAACTTTTCAGATTCCTTCACTATTGATTTCCATGAGTCCTGGCCATTTTCTGTATTTTCATTAAGTTTTTTATATTTCTTTATTACTTCATCAACAGCAGAATCTATTGCTTTATAGCTTTTTGCTACCTCATTATTGCTTTTTATAATTTCTTTTGGATTATCTAGTTCCATTTTACATTTCTTTTATTCTGTTTCCTAATATTTTTTTTATTCCGTCAGACGATTCTACCACAGGAACAGGTCGTCGTCCTCTTACGTAGCGAGGGGCATCAGCCATTTCCAACAGGAAGTTTATAAAAGGTTCTTCCCAAAGAATATATTTGAGGGTATATCCACGTTTTTCTTTCAGTTGCCCTATAAAGCCAAAGGGGCTATGGAGGCCATCGGTATAGCCTGTTAACTCCCCATTTCTTGTTGACCCTGAATCTTCGGATTCATCAGCATCTGTACCTGATGATTGAAGTATCTGGTAATATTTATAAAATCCGTTAGGTTATTAACCTGAATTATATGATAGAAAATGCTGAACAACACCTTTACAGGAACTTTCCACAGCAATATTTTGGAAAGGAACGGTGAAAAATATTTTATTTTGCCCCGATGATTCAATACAGCCACAGCAATAATCTTAACTATTGCTTCTATTTTCAGTTTGGCTTCATCTACCGTTTCTATTTTGTCTAACTTGTTTTCATCAATAATTCTTCCTATTTCTATCAAGGCGCCAGCCTTTAGCGGGCGAATATCTACTCTATTGAGCCGCAATAATTGCCAAAACAGAGGTGCGTCTGATATTACATACCTTACACCTCTGTCTAGTAATAAATTTGCGGCAGCTAGTCTAACATTGTCTGAGTCAGTCATTATTTACTTTGTTTGGTTGTTCTACATACAATCAGATGCTGCCTGACAAATTATTTAATCAGTATGTCATAATTGAAATCTTTTTGGGCTATAGATTTAAAGTTGAATGGATGTTTCAATATTCCATCGGTCCCTGCATTCAGGTTCAGCAGGACATATCCTTTGGTATAAGGAAGGATAATGCTTGAACCATCTTTCAGTTCAAATTTGATAGCTTTTTCTAGAGGCCTCTTTGTAGCGTTACGTTTAAACATCATATCTGCCCCCGTTCCGGAGACTTCGCCGCCAAATAGTTCTGCCATTTTATCGTAATCGGCTTTGATAAATGAACCTGTAGCTGTCAATCCACCTCCGACAATATCATAATCCTCGGGGGAATCGTTTTCATGCGAGAACACTTCTTTTGTTTCAGGTTCTGCTTCTACAATAGACACCTCGTCGTCGCGAAGAGTTAATGGTTGTTCTGTCCAAACAGCTGAGGTTAATCCTTCTTCAGATGTAATAGGATCTGCGAAATAAATACTTTGAACACGTGCTTTTAAAATCGTTCTTTCTGCCATAATTCTTTTAATTAAAATGAATTTTGTTAATAAATAATTATCTATGAATTGCTCAAACGAACATTTTATAATATTGTTATTTATTCGTTCTTCGCTTATTCCAATACATAGATAAATTCATTTTAATTTATTAGACATTTTTAGAAACAACTGAAATTTTATTTATCTATAAACAAAAGTATTTACTAATTAAAAATTACAAAAGGAATGAAAACAGTTTACACAGATGTAATGAAGCGATTGCAGTCGGAAGTTCCGGCCTTGAATTGGATTGAACTTAATATTGGTCAATTAAAGTTAATAGAGAATGGCGAGATTTTACCGATCACATATCCATGTGCATTGGTGGGAATATCTATTCCGGAATGCTCGGATATAACGGAAAAAATACAGGAATGCAAGGCCGTTGTAACTATTACTTTAGCGTTTACCCCATTCATTGTGGGAGATACATCTTCTAATGCCACGGATTCGGATCGACAGAACGCTTTAATTCCTTACGATGTAATTGCTAGTGTTTACAAAGCCTTGCAAGGTTACGAAACAAATAATTTTAATGTCTTATCCAGAATATCCCAAGGAGAAGATACGCACGAAAATTTGTTTGTCTATAATATCGATTTTAGTTGTGAGTTTGAGGATATAACAGCAGCATAGTTTGGAATCCTATTGGTAATATCTGCGGAATAATCTTTTTAGTGAAAGCCTTTGTTGATAATGTCATAAATAACAACTTAAATTATATAGTCATGTCAATCAGGAGTTAAAGTAGTCAAGTAGTTATCAGTTGCTTAGCAACTTTAAAGATTTAAAGATTTAAAGATTGTATATATCAGAAGTTTATAAACATGATTTGGCTTACGCCGACCAATTCAAAATTGTTCACTACTTACTACTTATTACTTATTACTCACTACTTAAAACTACCTGATTACTAATGAGTAAAACAAGTGGTAACTCCTTTGACTACTGATTCGTATTAGTCATTAATTTCCTAATCGGTAAATACGGTTTGGAATTATTACTGTATCTTTGACAGTCGTATTTCAATTCTGGGTCGCGTAAATCGCATAAGATAATAAAGAAATATTTGATTGATCATTTTTTATTGTCGTATTCCTGCCTTTTTATTACCTTTCCTCTAAAAAACTAAGCCCCCCCTTATCTTTATGGGCTTCTTAGAGGTGTCATCCCTGTATTTTGACATAAAATCTCCTGTCCGCTCCTATCCGAAAGAGCAGAATGTCGTCA
>NZ_BAAHWU010000071.1:0-12219 GCF_054601275.1 Dysgonomonas reticulitermitis
AATTCTTAATTCTTAATTCCTCATTCTTAATTCCTAATTAACCTTGTGGAGAATAACGGATTCGAACCGTTGACCCCCTGCGTGCAAGGCAGGTGCTCTAGCCAGCTGAGCTAATCCCCCGTTTTTTAATTAAGAATGATGAATTAATAATTATGAATGGATAGCAATCCTGATTCTTTATTGTTCATTGTTCATTCTTAATTACGACGCTCTCGCGTCGTGGTAGTCCCAGGCAGATTATGATTAACCTCTCCAAACGGACTCATAATCAGCGGGATTACGCTTCATATATTTTTGCTCTCGTCTAACAATTGTACAACCAGCGTTTATAATATTTATAATTCAAGTCTCTATTGTCAAACTAAGTTTTCAATACTTTTCTTCTTCAAATCTCCTTCGATTGCGGCACCTCTCTCGGTAAGCGGATGCAAAGGTAGGGCTTTTATTGAAACTTCCAAATTGTTAGACCAAAATTTTTCTACATTTTCTATTATTTCACCTCCACATACAAGGAATATCAAAGATAAAACTTTTATGCACAACCGTTTATATTTATCTTGTTTTTTGAACTTTTTTTAAGTTTTTGAAGCCTGTTTAAATTTTATTCAACAATAAACTTATTATGTTCATTTGGGCATACACTTTCGATAAATTATACAAATTATAAAGCAACTTGAATTTTTTAATAAAAAAATCTAATATTTATTAGGATACTTTCATAATTTTTTGTAATTATGCGTTAATATTATTGATGTATCCGGTTTTATTTGTAAAGTAGAATAGCTAAAACCATTGAAATGATACAGGGACGTAAATATTTAAGTGTTTTTTCTATTTCTTCGATTTAAAACAGTAAATGAGACGCCTATGAAAATTTTTACCCCTACCGCTGTATTACCTCAGGAAAGAACCCGTTCTATCCGCCCTTGCACCTGGATCCTGTCCATATTTGGAAACTGAACTGAATTACTCTGCTGCGAGTGATAGGTAGGTACTTATTATGTCGTATCGGAAGGTTACAGTGCAAACGGGGTCATCCTGACCGATATTTCCGGGACTGTGATCGGTTCAGGGGAGAGTCTCAGTGATCCTATAAACGCCGGGACATTCAATAATGACTTTTCGTATTCCAATTCGCAGAATACAACCGGCTTCACTAATAGCTATACCGGTAAGTCCACAAACGATGTGTTCTATAAATTCACGTTGAATAAGAAGATGACGGTCACCATGAAGCATTGCGGATCGACGCTTTCGGATACATTTTTATATTTGCTGAACGCATCGGGGAGCAAAATCGATCAGAATGACGATTATTCCGGGGAAGGAAAATGTTCCAGTACAATGCATTCGTACCTGAAAAAGGATCTGGATGCCGGTACTTATTATGTCGTATCGGAAGGTTACAGTGCAAACGGGGTTATCCTGACCGATATTTCCGGGACTGTGATCGATTTAAAAGGGGACAGCTTCAGTGATCCTATAAACGCCGGGACATTCTCTTCAGATTTTAATTATTCCGATACCCAGAATACCGTGAATTATACCAACCAGCATACGGCGCGTACACCCAATGACATTTTTTACAAGTTTACCCTGAGTAAGAAAATGTTAGTAACGATGACGCATTGCGGATCGGCATTCGATACATATATGCATCTTTTGAATGCATCCGGTACTGTAATTGCCGGCAATGACGACTATTCGGGAGACGGGGCGTGTTCTACATCTACTACCCGTTCATTTATCCAAATGGCTTTAGAACCCGGAACATATTATGTCGTGTCTGAAGGTTACGGTAGTTCGGGGATCATTACAACGGGGATCATCGGTTATTCCTCCGAAGAATTCGGATATACAGATATCCCGAACTCTTATAGTTCCGATACTGATCCGGTAGGGGCAGTAGGTGGGAGTTTTAATGTATCTCCGACCGGAGCAGCTACAATATCCATACCGATTGAAGTGCCGTTAGGTGTTGGTGGTATGCAACCTGCTCTTTCCATCGTTTATAACAGTCAGTCCGGAAATGGAATTGCAGGTTGGGGATGTAATTTATCCGGTATTTCGACTATTACCCGTGCTCCAAAAGATATTTATCACGACGGAACAGCTTCAAAAATGACTTATCAGGGAAATGACGCATTTTACCTTGACGGGCAACGGTTAATATATTCATCCGGTACGGCCGGTCAGGAAGGTGCAGTATATTATCCTGAATCCGATCCGTTGACAAAAGTGATAGTTCACGGAACATATACTTCTACGACTGCTAATACATGGTTTGAAGTTCAACATTCCAATGGAATGAAATCCTATTATGGCAATACTACTTCGGGACGATTAAGTTATACCTCAGGTAGTTCTCCGCGCATTAATGCCTGGTATCTGGATTATGTGGAAGATTCGATGGGAAATTTCATGACCTATACTTACAATAACTGGAGTTACTTCATGTATCTCAATACAATAACTTATGGTAATAATAAAAACACATCTACCGGATTAACGAATACTGTTACTTTCAATTATAGCTACCGCAACGATTCATCTCCGTTTTATATCGAGAATGTAAAAGGTTATATGAGCTATAGGTTAAGCAGTATTTCAACCAAAACGGGTAGCAATGTTTACCGTACTTACGAATTGAACTATAACGATACCGATGATGGTTCGACTACAAAATACTCCCGTCTTACAACCGTTACGGTTAAAAATGGGGCTGGAGAAGCATTAAAGCCGTTTACTTTGAATTGGAATTACCTGCCTTCATTGTATCAATCGGTAAATACTGTTACTGTAAATACTCCAGTAAGTTCTTCATATTTAACTCTGGAAGAGCCAATATTCACTTCAGGGGATTTCAATGGTGACGGGTTAACAGATATAGTCAGTATGATGTCCGCTAAAGAATTGATAGGTGTTAACACTTGGTCATATTACACCTATGTATATATCTATCCTGCTTCGCTTGATAGTTATGGAAAACCTCAGTTTGGATCAAGTGGTCCATATAAATTGGGATCTTCATTCAATATGGGTGACTGGAGAGAAGAAAAAGGTGGGCCTTTCTCAGTTGATTTCGATGGAGATGGTATAAATGATTTGCTTGTACCGAACCTTTCAATAATCGATCAGGTAAGCTATAAAGTTGTTGAATTTGATTTTGTTGGAGGTACTCTTAATGGGATGAAACTTTCCTGCCCTCTAAAGAACACTTCTCAGATGCCATTATATGCTTCCGGAGACTTCAATAAAGATGGGAAAGAAGATCTAATAACATTAGAAAAAGACCATAGCAGTAATAAATATGTATGTGGAATTGTAGGAATAAATACGGGTACAACACTATATAGCGCCAGCTTAAATCTTACATTATCCTCTAAACCCGAAAAAATATTTATATCTGACTATAACGGAGATGGGTTAGATGATATATTGGTCTTCTATAGCGGTGGATACAGTATTTTCTGGAATCAGGGCAATGGTATATCTACATCCACATTCTCTGATAGTTATAAAACAACAGGTACTAATATCGGAAATGTATGGAGAATCCGTTCCGGAGATTTTAATGGAGATGGCAGGATGGACTTTATTATGAGCGCAACCGGAGACAGTAATTGGTACTTTGCTCTAAGTAATGGGAATGGAACATTTTCTAAAACAACTGCATGTACGTTAGGTATTTATGATCAGGACTTTACAGAAAAGGACAATACTAGATTCGATATTTGTGTTACAGATTTCGATGGCGATGGTAAATCCGATGTGATTATAACCAAAGCCATGTATGATAAAAAGGATGATATATGGAGTAGCCCTTGGGGTGTATTCAATACAACATATTCATATTGGATGCGTTCAACAGGCACTACGTTAACACAGGTAGCTTCCGCGACTTCTAAAAAAGATCATGATGCTCTTTCGGATCGTTATCTAATAGGAGACTTTAATGGAGACGGTCAAACTGATTTAATTAACTATGGTTATAATTGTTACAGCAGTTCCAATGCAAGCGCTGATCCTGTCTGGCGGTTCTATAAAAACAGCATCAATACCGGCAACGGGAAGATATCCTCTATCACAGACAGCTACGGCAGTACGACTTCTGTTACCTACGCATCATTTGTAGGTGGCGGTATTTATACCAAAGGTACAGGGAGCGTTTACCCGGTGGCTGATTATACAGTTCCGCTCCATGCGGTTAAATCGGTCACTGTCAATAATGGGGCTGCCGGCAGTATGACGACAAATTATCAATACGGCGGTCTGAAAATACATTTGCAGGGAAGAGGGATGCTGGGGCTGGCTTCCCGAACAGAAAACAATACTACGCTCGGCACAGTAACCGAATCGGGTGTAAAATCGTGGAATACATCCTTTTATGTACCTTCTGCAACTTATACCAAAACAACGGTGGACGGCAAAACTGCTGAAACTGAACTGGCATTGAGCGTCACAGACAAAGGTTCTAAAAAGTATTTCACTTTCCCTTCAACCAAAACCGACAAGGATTTGGACGGGAATATTGTGACCACAACTTACCAGTATAATACATCTTACGGCTATATAACGGAAGAAAAGATAGACTTCAGCAACAGCATGTATAAAACGGTACAGTACGGCAATTACATACTGGCGGGAGGAAGCTATAAACCGCAATTGGTTACTTCAATCCAGAAGCATGCCGATGACGCAGCAGTATTTACTAAAGAGACGGCTATTACATACGACGCCGTTAAAGGTTACCGGACGCAGGTTATCGGGAATTATAACTCTTCCCTGCCGCTGACAACCAATTATACTTATGATGCCATCGGAAATGTGCTGACAACCGTAGAAAGCGGTTCGGGCATAACCCCGGTTACAATTAATAATGTATATGACGCCACCTACCGGTTCCTTACAAAAACTTTCACTACCCCCGCGTCTTCGGTAAAGAGTTATACCTATGACACCTGGGGCAATGTATTGACGCAAAAGGATGAAACCCTTGCGTCCAATATACTTACTACCACCCATACCTATGACAATTGGGGTAACAGAACCTACACGGTTTTTCCTGGTGGAACGAAAACAACGACTAAATTGGGTTGGAACAACAACCAGTCGAAACGTTATTTTGTCCTGACGCAGGGAACCGGACAACCTTGGGTAAAGACATGGTATGACAACAAGGGGCGTGAAGTACTGGTTGAAACCGTCGGTGAAAAAAGCATGAACATCAAACAGGCAACCTCTTATAACGCCAAAGGGCAGGCTACGCAAAAGCAGTCCCAGACCGGCAGCCTGGTAACAACGGAATCTTATACATACGACGCCAGGGGAAGGTCGGCTTCATCGAGCAACAGCGCAGGACAGAGTATTACTTACACTTATGAAAACCGTAAGGTGACAACTGCCGTCAATGGCAAGACATATGAGAAGACTGCCGACGCCTGGGGTAATATCAAGTCCGCTACCGACCCTGTCTCTTCAGTTGCCTATACCTATTCTTCGGCAGGTAAGCCGAAAAATGTCGTTGCAGGCGGCGCTACTTTCTCCATGACCTACGACGCCATTGGAAACCGGACAGGTTTGACTGATCCGAACGCAGGGGTGTCCACCTATGCCTATGATGCTGCCGGGCGATTGACGCAGCAAACCGACGGCAACGGGAAAACGACAGCCAATGCTTACGATGTACTGGGACGTTTGGCAACGACTACTATCGATGGTGATACAACTACTTATACTTACGGTACCACCGGCTATAATTTGCTCCGCCTGGTCAAGGTGCAGACAGGAAGCAATTATTCCGCCTACACTTACGACATGTACGGACGCACCCTGACGGAAAAGCGCAATGTGGACGGGGCAGGCTTGCTCGAATTTTCATTCGCTTACAATGCACAGGGACAGTTAAGCAACATTCTTTATCCGGGAAGTGTGCAGGTGAACAGGCAGTACGATTCATACGGAAACTTATCTAAAGTATTGGCAGGCACGCAGGCTATCTGGGAATCGACAGGCGCTACCGGTACGGTTTATACCTCGCTGTTGGGAGGAACGTTGACTGCTACCCGCACGTACAACAGCCAGGGGCTTCTTACCAATATAAAGACAGTAAAAGGTTCCGCCATCCTGCACGATATGGCTTATGTGTTCAATGGGGCTACCGGCAACCTGACTTCGCGTACCGGTATGATACCGCAGGCTGAATCTTTTATTTACGACGACCTGGACAGGCTTACTACCGTTAAGCATGGCAGCGCCACGGTTATGAGTATGGACTATATGCCGAACGGCAATATAGATTCCAAGACCGGACTGGGGTTATACGATTACGGCTCCCGTCCCCATGCTGTTTCTTCTGTTGAAAACACGAACGGTTTGATTTCGACGGAAGACCAGGTGATCACCTATACAGCCTTCAACAAGGCGGCAAGCATCAGCGATAAGGTCGGGACAGACAGCCTGTTGCTCGATATAACATACGGACCTGACCGCCAGCGTTGGAAAAGCGAGTTGAAAAAGAATAATGCCTTGCAGAAAACCATTATATTTGCAGGGGACTATGAGGTTGTAACAGAGAACGGCGTAACAAGGCAGTTGTATTACATAAGCGGTGGCGACGGGTTGGCTGCTGTGTATGTAAAACAGCAGGGACAGACGGATCAGGTTTATTATGTCCATGCCGACCATCTGGGAAGTATCGTCAAACTGACCGACGGCGAGGGTACGGAGGTCTTTAAAGCCTCTTACGATGCATGGGGCAACCGGACGGTAACAAACAACGCCTTCGCTTTCCATCGCGGCTATACCGGTCATGAGCACCTGGAAGAGTTCGGATTGATTAACATGAACGGTCGCATGTACGATCCAGTATTGGGAAGGTTCCTTTCTCCCGACCCGTATGTGCAGATGATGGATTTCAGCCAGAACTATAACAGGTATAGTTATGTCTTGAATAATCCGCTACGGTTTACCGATCCGAGTGGAGAGTTCTTTTGGATACCATTTGCTATTGGATTTGCAGTAGGATATACTGCACATGGCCTCTGCACGGATAATTGGGGCCTACAGGCAATAGCTACTGGTCTTACAGTAGGATTTACAGCCAATGCGCTTACCGCTGGCTTTGTTGGAGCTGCATGGGCTTCTAATTATTCCGGTACTTTTTTAGGGCATTTTGCTCCATATGTTGGAAAAATGGCATTAGCTACTGCATACTCCCAGCTTATGCCGCCAATTGCGATACCAATTAACGATAAATTTAGTTTGAGTATCTCTCCGGGATTAGGATTTGGCACAAGTGGACTAACAGGTGGTGTAAACATAGGGGTTAATTATTACGATGAAAAGAGAGATATTAGCCTAAGTGCAGGCATAGGTTTAGGAAATAACCACTGGGGATGGAACGCTTCTTTTTCCGATGAAGGTTATGGCCTTGGTTATGGCAGAACTTATTATTCGGCCTCTAATATCGATGGACAACAGTATGGAAAACAAACAGTAGGTACAATAACCGGGTATTTCAATCATAATTCTTTTGTATTCTCTAATGATGCATTAGGCGATGGCGAAGATCGTTGGAGAACGAATGCGGTGGAACTGAATCTTGGTCGATTTTCGATAGGAACTCATCTATACACAAATTGGGGTTCACGAGATAGTAACAATAAAACTAATGATAAAGCAGCTCCTGTTTTAAAAAATAATAAAAATGGAGCGTGGGTAAATGGACAAGTGCATTTCGCCCCTGCATGGGTGGGATACCGGAATAAAAATGGACATACTACTCGTGTGGGATTTAGTCATCCAATGGTACAAAACATGACTCAAAACCTAATACATAAATATGTGACTCCAACGCCCTATTTTCTAAATTATGATAATTTCAGTTCAGGCGATTATTTCTATACTGGCTATCATAATCCTCATTCTTTGTGGGAAAGATAGCATTTAACTAAATCTATATAGCCGAAATATATAATTTCATATATGCACTTAAACATAAATAAAGAATGTATTTCGGCTTAAATTATAAAATAAAGCATCTTTTATGAAAAAATATTTAATTGTCTTCATTTGCCTTATAAATTGTATTTCATGTGTATCGCAAAAAAAAGAAATAGTCAGAAAATCAACTATTAAATTGGAAGGTAAAAATACTGGAATAAGGGATCTGATTGAAATAGACGGGCATTATCCTCTTTCATCTGATACCAGTCTTGGCAGCATAATGTTCTTTGATGACGGAACTTGGACCTACTTCCATTTTAAAAGAGATATATCACAAAAAGTAATAAAAGAAGATTTGACTGGCTCAATTAAAAGTTGGATTGATAAAGGACAAGTTCGTTGGGGTTTTCTCTGGGGAGTTTATAAAATTAAAAGTGATACGATTATTGTACACTCCTATGATAAACCAGGTTTTCTGAAAGCATGGGGGTTATCTGAAGATAAATATAAAGTTATAGATAGACAAACAATAAAAAGAGTATTTTTCAAAATAAGAACGGATGATGATTATTATAAGACGCATAGTCCTTGGATAGATGAAGACTCATTACATTTTATCTCAGCCGACTCCCTTCCATCTTCTGACAACTGGCTCAAAGAAAATAAATGGATCTGGCGCAATGAATCAGATTGGAGAAAGTACATGGATAGAATAAAGGCAGAGAAAAAATTGAAGAAATGAAAAAACATTTGTCCATGTTAATTAGTATTGTTTGTTGTATTTCTTGCATCTCACAAAAGAAAGATGTTATTACTCGGTCAACTATTAAGCTAGAAGGTGAAAATACTGCTATCCGAAATTTAATTGAAGTAGATGGGTATTATCTAATTTCAGATAAATTACGATATGGAGCTTGTATGTTTTTTGATGATGGAACTTGGGTTCAGTTCCCTTTTAAAAGTAATATCTCCGAAAAAGAGACAAAAACAAATATGATTCGCTCTGTTCAAAGTTGTATTGATGATAGACAGTTTCGTTGGGGTGATTTATGGGGAGTATATAAGATTAATAACGATACTATTATAGTGCATTCTTATGATAAACCAGGAACTTTATCTATACTCAAAGGTATGTCAACAGATGAGATAAGATATAAAATTATTGATAGAAATACAATACAGAAAATTTATTTTAGGATTAATTCAAAAGCGGGAGATCAGTATTATCGAGAAACGAAGAAAAACCTTTGGCGTAATGAAGCACCTATGAATTTTATACCAGCCGACTCCCTTCCCTCATCTGACAACTGGCTTAAAGAAAACAAATGGATTTGGCGGAACGAATCGGATTGGAAAGAATATAAGAAAAAGATTGAGCAAAAAAAGAAGGCTAATAATCATTAATGTAATTTCTGAAAAATATGAAAAAACAAACTTTAATAATTCTGTTACTATTTTTTATTTTAGTTGCATATGGGCAAGAACAAAAGAAGTATTACATAGGAGGCCATTTCTCCTACGGTAAAGCCAATTATTCATCCAACAGGTATGAGTTCACGAATTCAAAAGAGTATAAGGGGAAAGATTATTTTACCCTGGCACTTGACTATGCTTACAGGGCTTCGGAAAATACGGAATTTATAATCGGGCTGTCGGCAACCCTGGTGAAGATGGATTTTACAAGCACCTATTATAGGAATAACATCAGTTCATATACATATGATGATACTTTCGGTATTTTTTCTGTTCCTATTGGTCTAAGATATTACTTTGGAAAATATTTCCATGCCAATGCAGGTGTTAGTGTCAATTATCATCCATATAAGGGATATACCTGGGGGCTTGGAGGATTTGCCGGCCTTGGAGCTAACTATATATTCAAATCGGGCGTTTCCCTGTTTTTAACTCCACAGATACAATTGAATATGCTAAGTTTCGGAGGAGGCCCATCTATATTCGATGAAAAGTTACTGCAACTCGGACTCAATATTGGAGTCGGATATAAGTTTTAATTTTTCAACTGTTTCAAACTAAAAAAGTGAGTATTTTGCATGAAGATAAGCCGCCGCATCCTGTTTGGATGGTAAGGTGATAAATAACAGAAATAATAGTATTAATATTTTAAAAGAATAAATTCTATGAAAATAAAATATTTGGCATTAATAACAGGATTGTTGTTTTGTGGAAATATCTTTTCACAGGATATTGTGTCCAGTCTGAAAAAGTTTTATGAAGAAGCCGATATGGACTATTACAAGGGCGAAATACAGAAGAACGTGTTGGATTGCCATAAGGCCCAGTGCGAATACTGGAAGGTAGACGAATCTACCAATCCGCCCAATATTGGTTTGCTGAACGGGATAACAGTCCCGATGCTGGTTATTCAGTTCGTAGATATGGAAAATTTCAATAATGATGAAAATATCTACAGCCACATCACTATCGACAGTAGCCGTGTCTTTACGCTCGCCTGTGTCGATGATCAAATGAATGTTCTTGCCTTTGCCAATTATTATGACGGGACGTATGCATATACGGAGGTTGAATCCGAGCGGCCTGAAGATAAGGAAAAGCTCGGGCAGGTGATTAAGAATATCAATAACCATGGGCCGGAAGCCATATTGTTTTGCCATTCGTTGAAAAGGCCCCGCGACCTTAACAGTTTTATGTACATCAAAAATGACAAGATCTATGTATACCGTGTAAACGAAGGCGATGTTTTTGAGTTGAACAATTATATGAAGCAATTCCTTCCGGAGGAGAAGGTTCGCCGTTTAAATAATACGTTTGTGCCGTTCGTCCGGCAGTATTACAACAAGGAGACCCCCAGCCGGCGCACGGGAAATACCCCTGCAAAATATAAGGTACTTCGTCCCCAGGTATTAAAAAAATAGTCCGAAATCCGGGGAATTATTTATATAACACATCTGTATGCCTGGTACAATCAAGTATATGGATGTGTTTATTTATTGGGATGACATCGTATTCCAGACAATTGAAAATCGGCGGAGCCAACAAGAGTGAAACATCTCGTATCCGGAGGAATGAGATCCTTCGTTGCGCTCAGGATGACAAAGAGAGTAACATTTTGATTGTGTTGTTTTACTTTTGGGACAACCCCATTGTTTTTCTTTTTTGCAATATTTTTATTTATAAACAAATATGGTACCAGAACATATTATCTCTAATTCAATGGATAGTATCACAATTCTTTTAAAAAGTCCATTATTTTGAAAGAAAATGGGATGTACTGCCGGAATATAAAAAAATTATAATAAGCCCATCGATAAAACATCCAATTGACTGATATACTGTAAGCATTGCTGTTTTTCATGGAGATAAAACTAATTGTGGGCAGTCCCGATAATACTTTTCGATTCGTAATACCGGATCTTGCCTTTCATGTCCTGTATTTCCTTTTCTATGGATGCTGCTTTCGGTATGCAATGCTTTTCGATGAAAGAAGAAAGTTTTTGGAGCTCTTCCTGTGCCTGCCCTTTCTTTATGCTGTAGTAGTAAGCGGAGGTAAAATCAAATTCGTCTTTTGTCATCAAAAGCCTTGTGATATCTTTTGGTGTGGCATTGTCCATAAGTTCTATTTTGGGCTTTGCATTTTCTTTTGGGTTTGTATTGCCTTCTGTTTCCAATATGAAAGATATATATGCCAAATCTTCAACTGTCGGGGTATATTGTTACAACGGAAGAATCCCTTGAGAAGGTTATCGAAAGGGTTCTGGACAGGAAATTGCCTAAACCTTCGGAACCGGAGATTGAACGGACTTTCAGTATTAATCAGGTAGCCAAAATGCTACGGCGTTCGCACAAGAAGATTTCGGATCTGGTAGCGGGAGGTATTTTAAAGTGTACGCCTGACAGGCGGATTTATGAAAGCTCGGTCAGCTTATCCTTAAATCTTTCTATAAACTCTTGTGCTGTTAAAGGAATCAGATAGTTATCCAAGACGATGCTTTCGGCTTTATGGTATTGTTCTTTGATGAGTCTGTTGTAAAGGATATGGCGGGGTTCCGTTGCTTTTACTTGCTTCTTGTTCTCATTCCAGTCTCTGGGATGTACGGAAACATTAAAACCTACAAACGTAGGACGTCTATAGGCTGTATACCTCAGGCAAATCCGGCATCTACCTCCTTTTGTCCGGTAATTCTTTCTCTGTAAGATTTTTAGTGTCGCTTCTTGCCCCTTGTAGTCCCAGGCAGAGTTGAACTGCCGACCTCTACATTATCAGTGTAGCGCTCTAACCAACTGAGCTATAGG
>NZ_BAAHWU010000072.1:0-11605 GCF_054601275.1 Dysgonomonas reticulitermitis
TGTACCCTGTCCGAAAGGGGTATTTTCCGGTCTTTTTCGGCTTCATCAATCTGTTTGCCTTTTGATTAAAAATACTGGTAATCAGTTAGTTTGCTTCAACTTGCACAAAGTTGCTTGTGGGTATTGATTTTTAACTAAAATGTAACAAACTCCACACTCATTTTTTAGCCGTTAGCCGATAGCTTTTAGCCGTTAGCTTATAGCCTTTGCCGCTTCGCGCCATTTGCTAATCTGCTAATTTTCAAATTATCTAATTATCAAATTATCTAATTATCACTACATCTATAGATAAAACCTGTGCCGGACAATACTTTGTCCTTCGGGCATTTTCATCCTTCATTTTTGATAGAGTTTATACTGAAAAAGTTCGGCGATTGATGTTTTAATCTGTTATTGATATGTTTTCCCTTTCATTTCCAAACCCCTCTTATCTATTTTTCATATATTTCGCTAACTTTGTAACCGATTTTGAAAAATAGAAATTCAATATGGCAAAAGAATTAAAGGAACTGACCTCTAGAAGTCAGGATTACAGCCAGTGGTATCTGGATTTGGTGATAAAAGCAGACTTGGCCGAGAACTCGGCTGTGCGCGGATGTATGGTGATCAAGCCGTACGGATACGCTATCTGGGAAAAAATGCAGCGTCAGCTCGACGACATGTTCAAAGAAACAGGTCACGTAAACGCTTATTTTCCCTTGTTTATCCCCAAATCGTTTCTGAGCAAGGAAGCTGACCACGTAGAAGGTTTTGCCAAAGAATGCGCCGTAGTCACTCACTACCGTTTAAAGAACGATCCGGATGGGAAAGGTGTCATTGTCGATCCTGAGGCTAAGCTTGAGGAAGAACTGATTGTGCGCCCTACTTCCGAAACAATTATATGGAACACATACCGCAACTGGATACAGTCGTACCGCGACCTGCCTCTACTTATCAATCAATGGGCTAACGTTGTCCGCTGGGAAATGCGCACACGCCTGTTCCTTCGCACTGCCGAATTTCTGTGGCAGGAAGGACATACAGCACACGCGACAAGAGAAGAAGCCGGAGAAGAAACTGTAAAAATGTTGAACATATACGCACAGTTTGCCGAAGAATATATGGCTATCCCTGTTATTAAAGGTGTAAAATCTGCTTCCGAACGATTCGCCGGAGCGATAGACACTTATGCTATTGAAGCTATGATGCAGGACGGTAAAGCTTTACAAGCCGGAACATCTCATTTTCTCGGTCAAAATTTTGCCAAGGCGTTTGATGTGAAATTCGCCGACAAAGAAGGAAAGCTCGACTATGTGTGGGCAACATCGTGGGGAGTTTCTACCCGGTTGATCGGTGCGCTGATTATGGCTCACTCCGATGATAACGGATTGGTACTGCCTCCAAAACTGGCTCCGTTCCAAGTGGTGATCGTTCCAATATACAAAGGTGAGGAACAGTTAGCCGCCATTAATGAAAAAGTAGACGGCATCGTTAAATCCCTGAAAGCATTAGGCATCAGCGTGAAATACGACAATGCCGACAATAAAAAACCGGGTTGGAAATTCTCGGAATATGAACTGAAAGGAGTTCCTGTGCGCATAGCTATGGGAGCCCGGGATATGGAAAACAATACGGTTGAGGTTGCCCGCCGTGATACGTTGACTAAAGAAACCGTATCATGTGACGGACTTGATCTATATATTAAAAACTTGTTGGACGATATTCAAGCAAATATTTACAATAAGGCATTGACATACAGAACAGAGAAAACCATCACCGTTGAAACATACGAAGAGTTTAAGGAAAAAATTGAGGACGGTGTATTTATCCTGGCTCATTGGGACGGTACTCCTGAGACCGAGGAAAAGGTAAAAAACGAAACCAAAGCAACTATCCGTTGCATACCTCTTGAAGGTGACAAAACTCCGGGTAAGTGTATGGTTACAGGCAATCCGTCTGCTCAACGGGTGATATTCGCGCGTGCATATTAATATTGAACCTAAAAATAAAAGTAAGAGGGTGTGTCAAAAGATAGAATCCCCGTCATTGCGAACGAAGTGAAGCAATCCAGAGTGTTGACTATTACTGGATTGCTTCGAGCTATCGCCCTCGCAATGACGTAAAAAATACCTTTTGGGACACCCTCTTCATCTTTCTTATAACTCAAATTATTTACAGTCTTCGTCAAATCCGAATCCATCTTCGCGGAAGCCTCCCATACCAAAAGCTTCTTTCTTTTTTTGGATGAATTCTTCTTTTTCTTCGGTGGTCTTTTTCACCCATTCGTTGCAAAATTTATCGATAAACTCCACGCTGAACCGATCTTTACCGTGCATCTCTTTCATAGTTTCCATCCTTTCATCTATGAATATTACTTTTTCCTCGGTAGTCATTTTAGACCATTTGTCAAAGAAATTATTCTTACCACCAAACCCAAATCTTCCTCTACCGAAAAATCCCATATCAAAACCTCTTGTTTCCATTTTATTCTTGTTTTTTTTACCGTTAATAATATATTCTTAATAAAGGCCTCTACTTATTGTGACGAATGGGACAATGAAATATTTTAAAGAAATAGGGAAAAACGAAAAAGAGGGTGTGTCAAAAGATGGAGTTCCCGTCATTGCGAGGGCGATAGCCCGAAGCAATCCATTAATAATCAACACTCTGGATTGCTTCACTTCGTTCGCAATGACGAAAAAAATGACCTTTTGACACACCCTCTTACTATATAATCCCCCCCTTTACTTCCCTATCGCATACCTGAGTCCTACATAGAACTTCCGTCCTTGTGTCGGCCCCCATACCATTGTAGCATCAAAGTTGTCGCTAAATGGGTTTTCGGATGAAATGATCGGATTCTTTTGCGTATAACCGGTAATATTTTCTGCCCCTACATAAACGCTCCAATTGCGGAAATTCTTTGTTACTTGGGCATTCAATATTGTAAACGAGCCAAAAGTATCTTTCCATAAAGGATTGGCCGCATCCGGCGTCGGCATACGTCCACCACCATTGAACTGGGAAGTCAGGTCGAACACCCATTTCTTCATCTTGGTTTCATAAGAAGCAGTCACCAATGCTTTATAATCGCTGACCAGCGGTTTCTTCATCAGCTTGCCGTTATAATCTGTCTTGGCGTTTGTCCAACGATAAGCGCCCAATATGGTGAATCCCCTGAATAACGGATAAGTAGCTTCAACCTGAAAACTATTCGCATACGACTTTCCATTCAGATTGTAGAATTTCACGGCATGCGGGTCAGTGTCCACATCAGTCACCACCTGATTGTCGAAATCGGTACGATACCACTCTCCTGCAATAGTCAGCTCTTCACCTTTGACAGGTATATGGAACGATACACTTGTCCCATAGTTCCATGCCGATTCTTGTTTCAGGTCGTCTGCTATCTCTATCTTACGGCTACTTGCCAGATAAAAACTATTTTCGGGCATTACAAAAACAGTACGGTATCCTTTTCCTGCCGAAGCTCTCATATTGAGCCACTCGAAAGGCATATATTTCAAATGGATACGAGGAGTAACGAATGTCTTGTGCAATGTACTATAGTCTACTCTCAAACCGGCCAGTGCTATAAACTTGTCATCCTTATTGAATGTATATTGAGCATATCCGCCTGTTGTAGTTTCATGATCGGGCAGAACTGTGACCGGCCGACTCAGACGAATAGACTGTTTATACTGATCCCGGTTCATGCTTAACCCTGTACTCAACTGATGCTCTTTCCCCAATGAGGTTTCATACATCAACGAGGCGTAAAGGTTACTGCCATATACATTAAATATATCGGTAGCATATTTCGATTTCTGATCGTGGTATGAACCTGTAAAGATCAGAGCCACATTTCCATTCCGTTCTTCATCCAAAATATATGAGTTTTTTGTATAAAACTCGCCCCTGTTAACATTCACCGATATTTCATAAGGATGTTCGTTAAGCGATGCATCATTCAGGCTATGCATCGTTTGTCCGCTGGTGCGGTAGTCCTGTAAAAACCTGAAACCGAATTGTGATTCATACCGGTCTGTCATATAATGCCATTTGTTCATAATATTGAACTGATGTTTCTTCGGCATATCGAGGAAACTATCATGATTATCGTCATGCGGAGAAGATTCGTTGGAATAGTGCAAGAACAGGCCTGTATTAAGTTTATCATTCAATATAAATGCTGCATCGGCATTGCCTTCATACCGTCCGGCATCGCTGGCAAATACATTCAGGCTTAACGGATCGGCGCTATCCGGCTTTTTATATTCCACATTCATTTGTCCGGTTACAGATTCGTATCCGTTTTTGACAGAAGCGGCGCCTTTCGATATCTGGATACTTTCCATCCACGGCCCGGGAATATAATCCATACCATAAACAGAAGCAGGGCCACGAAAGTTAGGATAGTTTTCCGTTAACATTTGTACGTATGTGCCCGACAAACCAAGCAATTGTATTTGTTTAGCTCCCGTAACGGCATCGCTGAACGAAACATCTATCGATGGATTCGTCTCGAAGCTTTCCGAAAGATTACAACAAGCGGCACGGCGCAGTTCCTTTGTGGTTATTTTCTCGGTTTGCAGAATATCCCTTCTCGATTTGATTGTTCCGGGAACTGTCCGTTCTATGACAACCTCACCTAATTCGGCATTCTCATCGAGTACAACTCTTTGTTCGGCAGAGAAGTCGTGGATATGGATAACTTTATCAGCATAGCCAACGTATGAGATAGCCAGCATGTGATCTTTATGAGGAGTTCCGGCTATTTCAAAATAGCCTTTTTCATTTGTTACAACACCTGTTTTCGCGTTTTCCCAGCGAACACTGGCTCCTATAAGCGGTTGGCTGTCTTTGTCGTATACATATCCCTTTAGTATGTCTTTACCAAAGGCTAAAACAGGTAATAATAGCAATAAAGCAAATATTTTTATTGATTTCATTTGATTCTTAAGTAATTGTTATAAAATAATACACGCACGAATAATTGCGTACCAATCCGGCACACAACAAATTATGTATTACAAATCAAATGATAAGCACCCGTATGAGACTAAGATACTCACGGGGAGGAATGTTTGGCGGTGATTCGAATTGTGCATAAGTATCCGTATCGTTTATCTGATCGGATAAAACGCCGGACAGCAATGCCGGATAAACATCTGATATCCAAACAAAAGGACTGGATACATGCGGTCTGAAAACGGATAGGTCAATATCGGTAGACAGGCGGGACATTTGGCAATATCCTTCATCGAAATGAGTAGTACAACCATCCGCATCCACACTATGACCGGATGGCTGAGTATGATATGTATGGGACGCACAACAAGAATGAGTTTCTTCGGCAACCTCTTTTTGCAAACAGCAAGTATGTGCTTTTGTCACCACCAGTGTTTGCTCTGTCTCGCAACCTGAACAGCAATACATTATATAAGTCACCCCCGCACCTGTAAAAAACACGGCTACGGCAGCAATAACTAATATAATCCTGGTTACAAGTTGTTTCATACGATGCAAATATAATACATTAGCAAAACAAATAAGTGTCTTTAAATATTTTTATGATAACAAAAATCTATACAGAAAGCAATATCACAAAACGAAAAAGCTAATAATATTCACATAATAATCCTTAAAACAGCATTATAATCCAAATTATTTATTACATTTAGCATACTGTCACTTTTTTAAAACGAAACATTATGGGAAGAGTAGTAGACAAAAATTCAGCACCCCATTATTTCTGGGGTGATAAATGCAGCAGTTGGATTCTCATGAACAGGGATTCTTTATCTGTGAAAATCGAAACAATGCCTGCCGGAACAAGGGAAACCTTGCACTATCATTCCGAAGCCAGGCAGTTCTTCTTTATCCTGAAAGGTACGGCTGTTTTCTATGTCGATGGTAAAACAGAAACCGTTAATGAACTGCAGGGGATATTGATAGAGCCGATGTCGCGACATTACATTGCGAATGAAACAGCGGAGCCTATCGACTTTCTGCTTGTGTCTCAGCCTGACAATGACTCGACCAACGACAGGACTGACGTGGGTGAATAAAAATCGGAGAGGCCGCCTTATGTGGAGGCGGCCCCTTTCCTGGTTTTATCCTGTCTCTGATTCCGTTATGATTTTTTTATAAAATACGATCCCGAAATAATAACCTCGTCGTCGGTCTTGATCATTCCTTTATTTAGGAATGTTCCTACGCTTTCCCTTACATTCAGTATATATATATTCCCATTGGAATCTATAACACTTTCTGCCGTTGTGGGAATTGTAGCCCCTGGAAATTCAACAAAGCAACCAACAGAACCAACCGTACTACCGGGAGTATACGCATCCTGAGCAGCCGGATTCTTTACAGCTATTGTCATAGGGCTGTTAGCGATCCAAACATCCGTACCCGCACCTGTCCTCTTTAGCCTGACAACAAAGTTGGCAATATTACCTGCGAACCAATACTGCTGCCCTACCAAACTCCAACCGCTTGCCGCCTGCCAGAAATTCTCCACCAAACCACCGGAGCTGGTTTTTACCCACTGGGTTCCGTCATTGTAATAAAAACCCTCTGTTACAGCATTTGCACCAGTACCATTTGGAGTTGTATTGTAAACAATCATACCCTTTACATGTGTCGATAAGGGAGACATGCCGTTCGCCACTTGTAATGCAACGCGAGGCAGTAATAGCCCTTTGGTAGCAGTTCCTGCGTTGTTCTCTTTCAGGTCTAAGAGGGCGTCATCGTGTGGAGGCACTCCGGATCCGATAGTAACCTGAGACCAGGCAGCTTGCGTAAAACCAAATATTGCTAGAAACAGGACTGTTTTAAGTAGCGACTGGCTGTGTGTTTTTTGTTTCATAATTATCTTTTGTGTTATTGTTTTGTGTTATATGCCGTACCGGCTAAACCGGAAAAGCCACAGATGGCTTCCGGATTAGGGAGTGACAAGGTTACTATTGTCTTTCTTGTATACTTCTATCTTTAATGTAGTACGTGTTGTAAAACCATTCAGGTTGGTATATGCGGCTTTCCCCATACCGAAAAAATTGGTACCCGACGTAGCAGTCACACCTGAAGTGTCCCTTCGTTTTCCGGCAACTATCACCTGGTGCCTTCCCGGAGGCAGGTTGTCAAGTATACAGGTCAGGTCCTGAGTCTGGAACATCTGCGCCCCTCCTGCCAAACGGCCTACTCTGCAACCTTTCAATTTAAAGACACTTTCACCTTGCATTTTTAGAAATATACCTATTGTATAAGTTACCCAAGTACCCGTATTAGGCATTTGAACTACAGTCTGTACCTGAAATACCGTACGGTTCCAAATGGAACCGGCAGGAACGCCGGCCGTTAACCCGACAGTATCAGGTACTATGATATGTATACCTGCACTCTCATCCAATTGTGGAAAAGGGTAAAAATCTCTGTCATGACGGGTCCCGTTGGGCCCCCTATATAATAGATCATCTTCGTTGTGTGGTTGGCCACTTGAGTAGCCATTAGATGTATCATCATTATTTCTGTATAGTTGAAGTCCGATAGCATCGGAATAAACCGATGATCCTTGCATGTAAAATCCGCCTACTTCTACTACAGGGATATCAACTGTAGCCCATTCAGGCTTTTGACTAGGCCCTTTCGATAACAGGAACTGGCCGTCTTCTCCGGGATGCCCATCCGTATTGTCATCATCGCCGAAAAAGATGGCTCCACTCAATCGCGTTTGACCTCTCACATCCAAATTTTTACGCGGATTATCAGTGTTTACACCTACCTTGCCATTCTGTGCATGCAATACACTTGCTGACAATAAAAAGCAACAGCCAAGTAATGATAAGAATTTTATTTTCATAAAAATTATTGATTTATTTTCCCACCTGTAGATCATAGATTTACCTGTGATTAAAAGTTTATATTTTTGATTTTTGTGCAAAAATAAGTCAATATTGAATACAATAATGATAAAATGTTATATTCGGTCTTATTTTGTGACAAAATAACACAATAGGCGTGTTCGTCACGCATTTCTGTGACGAACACGCCTCTCATTACGAGATAATCAAGATGAAAATTCTTTACTCCGGCAAAAAATTTTATTAAATTTGTTCCTCGTAAAATATATGAAAATATTGTATTAAAGTTCGGCATCATTTTTCTATTAGAAATAATACGTAACACTTTAGACCTGAAAAAGTTGTCTTTATCAGGTAGGTGATTAGACTTGTATTCGGTGGGGCTACATAGTGCAAATAAAAATGAGAGGTATTCCAAAATTTTTTTTCAGAAAAGAAATACAGGCTCCAGATGCTAAATGCAGATGGGTTATAACTATATTTATTACTCTCTGGGTATTTTTTATACTGTATACACTACACCCCTTCGGACTTAATTATGCCAAAAACAAGTTTACCATTACAGTTCTTCATACAATCGGGATATTTTTGACCTGTGTGATTTGCATACAGGGACTACCTCTGGTTTTCAGAAAATATTATGCCACAGACAGGTGGACAAACGGAAAGTTTTTTGGATTATGCCTTATAATAACAACGGCATTTTCTGCGTTGGAAACTTTTGTACTGTCTATATACGTCGTAGATGGCCTGGAAGGATTTCCGTATTATACTCATTTTTCTTCACCTCAGCGGTTCTTTCTGTTTTATAAAGCCGCCTTATTTGTATCTGCATTCCCGATAACCATTATATATTATATATTGGTGAAAAAAAAGAAAAAAGAAGAACAGAAAACACAGACACAGGCCGCGGCGCGTATAATGCCGGCAAACGGTGAGACAGAAGAAGATAATGTTCAGCTAATAGAACTCTCCGGAAAGACAAAGGATTGTATAAAGCTCTTACCCGAAGATATACTTTATGTAAAAGCAGCAGGAAATTACGTCTCGGTTTATTACCTGAAAAACGGAATAGAAAACCACAAACTACTGAGAATAAGCATGGGCGAGCTAAGTGACTCATTATACGATTACTCTTATATTATACGTTGCCACAGGACCTTTATGGTCAATATGAAAAAAATGGAAAAGATACATGGAAATATGAAGGGCTATCATATGACACTGAAAAATACAGACACGAAAGTACCTGTATCCAAATCATATACGAGAATAGTCAAGGAAAAGATAACGCATGCCAGCGTATACCGGCATCCGGAAAAATAACAAGCTTGTATTGTTATACAATGGAAGTACGAAAATAAACAAAAAGAGGGTGTGTTCTATCTTTTTGACACACCCTCTTCTATTTAAAGCTTATATTTTAAATTAGTCTACCGGTACAAAATATTTTTCGCCTTGCTCTATCATTGTACCTACTTTTTCTATTTCGAGGAAAGATGTACCACCTTTACCGTCCGAGAATGTTCCGCTCAGGTATGTTACATAGTCACCATTATTCAATACTCCATCAAGCTTAAGTTGATTTAAAGCTCTCATGAAATATTCCTTGTGGTTTTTAGTAAGACCTGCATCTGCCTGTACGTGTGGGTCCACACCATAGCTAAGGGACAGCCAGCGGGCAACTTCTTCTTTGTTACAGAAAGCATATACAGGGCATTTGCTACGGAAAGCAGCCAGCGTACGGGCTGTACGTCCTGTCATACTGTCTGTCACAATCGCTTTCACCCCTAGTTGGTTACAAGACTTAACGGCTTGTTTAGCAAGGAATGAAGTACGTCCGTATTCTTTTTCTTTGAAAGGAACAGGTATTGCTTTTTCTTCCAATTTCGACTGCTCTGCTGCTGCCGCAATTTGTGACATCGCGCGTACCGCATCAACCGGATATTTACCATAAGCGGTTTCTCCACTCAACATCACAGCATCGGTACCATAGTATACCGCATTAGCAATATCGGTAACTTCAGCACGTGTAGGGCGTGGATTTTCTATCATTGTGTGCAACATCTGAGTTGCTACAATAACAGGCTTCTTATATTCTATCGATTTACGGATAAGCAGGCGTTGGATTCCCGGTATTTTTTCTTGTGGAACTTCGATACCTAAGTCTCCACGAGCTACCATCACACCATAAGCAGTTTCAAATATTTCGTCGATATTATCGACACCTTGCTGATTTTCTATCTTAGCAATAATCTTGATAGGACTGTTGTATTCATCAAGAATTTTTTGAACGTCTAAAACGTCTTGTTTATGTCTTACGAAAGAGTGAGCTATAAAATCGGCGCCATTCTTGATCGCAATTTCAATACTCCTTTTGTCTTTAGCTGTGATAGATGGGAGGTTTACACTCACACCCGGTATATTAACGCTTTTGCGGCTACCGATTGTACCATCATTCATCACTTCGCAAAGAAGGTATCCGGCGGTTTTGTCTATAACTTTCAATCCTGTTTCACCATCGTCGATAAGAAGGGTGCCTCCTACCGGAACATCTTCTACGATAGTCGGATACGAAACTGAAACTTGCTCAGATGTCGATAAGAAGTTTATATCACCTACAACTTTTAATTTATCACCGGTTTTAACCTCGATCTTTTCGCCTGTGGCTGTGGCTGTAGTACGTATTTCCGGACCTTTGGTGTCCATCATTATACCTATTCTGTTTGATACGGTGCGAACGTTTGTCATCACTTTGACAAAACCTTCTTCTGTCATGTGAGCGGAGTTCATTCTCACTACATTTATCCCCTCATCATATAATGAACGGATAAAGTCAACATCGCAACGCAAGTCTGAAATTGTAGCTACAATTTTCGTTTTCTTTTGGATCATAAATGCTAATTAGTTAAAAAAAGTATATAGTTTATTTTGAAATTTTCCCGGTCTTCTATTGTTCCACCTTCGCCAAAAAAGAAACGGCGAGGTCGTACGAAGCTAATCCTAAACCAACAATAGCGCCCTTGCAGGCAGCCGCAATCATCGATTTGTGGCGAAACTCTTCACGAGTATGTATGTTTGAAATATGCACCTCTACTACAGGAGTCGTTATAGCTTTTATCGCATCATGAATGGCTATGGAAGTATGTGTATATGCACCGGCATTGAGTACTATACCATCGTACGAAAATCCCACTTCATGTATTTTATCTATTATTGCACCCTCGTGGTTGGATTGAAAATAGGACAGTTCACAGTTTTCGAATCTTTGTTGCAACTGAGAAAAATACGTCTCGAAAGATGTATTGCCGTAAACATCCGGCTCACGTTTTCCCAATAGATTCAAATTCGGACCGTTTAATATCAATATTTTCATTTCATTCAGCTATTTAGCTCTAAAAAACTTCAATTTTAATTTAGAGCACAAAAGTACTACTTTTTCTTTGGAATAAGATGCTTTTAAACATATTTATTATTTATGTGAATCAGTAGTTGAATTAATAATCACAGGAACGAAGTGTATGTAATTAATTGTTCAATTATCTTCATTCTTTTCTTCTGCGCGCAATCTTAGATTGCTTGCGTCCCTTTTGCCCAAAGCCGCAAAAGGAACCAAAAACGCTTTTGCGCCCCGCTTCAACGTCCGACCCATAACGGACTTAAAGGCTAAACAAAAAAACTCGCTCCGGGTTTTGTATAATACGAATCATTTGATAAGCTCAAACACGTTTTTGTTTTTAACGCCTTCTTCGTCCTATGGG
>NZ_BAAHWU010000073.1:0-11565 GCF_054601275.1 Dysgonomonas reticulitermitis
AACTGCCTGCGGGGAAGAAAATCTGTAAGTTGAGCGAAGATATATTTTCCTTGATTCATTTTTTTAACTTTTGGCAAAGCTAAAGACAAGTAAGCCAATTCAAATCGTCACGCAACTAAAATCTTCTAAAACCACAATGTATAAAGCATTTCAAAGAACGAGTTTTAATTTTTAGTGCCCACTAGTGTTTTCTTATTTCTTATTCCGGCTTACTATATACATCCGAACCTTCATATCAAATGAGAATTCTTATTTGATACGTTTCTAAGTCAAAGTGGCTAATTATATTATCAAAGATTATATTATTTTTTCAAAAAATCAATTATCCTTTCTGTTTTAACTTCCATAAATCATTTCGGCAGTCCGAAAGCTATTCTCAGCGCTTCCATATCTTTCATAGACGTACCTTCCGGTTCAAATCCCATCGATTTGGCTGTCAGATAAATCTGTGCCGACTTGGATAAGGTATCCACCATGTCGAAAGCCTCCATAATATTTTCACTGACTGAACAGACACCATGCTTTTCCCACATCACCACATCATATTCTTTCAGCATCTCCACTGTCGCATCCGCCAGTTCGATAGAGCCAGGCATTATGTAAGGGATGATACCCAATCCTTTCGGACAGAATGCCCGCGTTTCCGGTATCATACTCCAAAGCAGGTATGTCAGTTTATCCTTTTCGAGGAAGGCGGGATTGTGTGTCATCGCTATCAAACCGATAGGGTGTGTATGCAACGCGGCTTTATATCCCGACCCTATTTCTATCTGATAATTATGCATCGATAAATGCGATGGAAGTTCGGAGGTAGGCTTCACCGGATTATCAGCTATTATCACATAGCTTGCGCAATCGTCCAGGATACGGATTACCGAGCCGTTTTCCATAGGTCTGCGGGCAAGGTCGCGCATACGCTGGTTTGTACCTTTGCAGAAAAAATAGCAGCCTTTGAGATGCGGAAGCACTTTACCGATCTGTATTATTTCACTTATGGATTCCATATCCCGCATTTCATCGTCTACCACATCAGTGATATTAATGGTAATATTTCCGCCGTTACGTTCCGCCCATCCTTTTTGCCATAAATAACCTGCTACTTCGGCAACTTCATTAATACACCCGGCTAATTCAGTCCGGCCTTCTAAAATTGATTTCATATTTTTGTAATATTAAAAAATTCAGAAGTTATAGGAGTCAGAGTAGTTAAAGGAGATAGCTCATAACCTCCGGAGAGGAATTTTTCTTTCTTTCGTGGCTTTGCCACTCCTTCACTTGGGGAGATTGGGTGGGGTCACTCCTTTAATTCTTCTAACTTACTTTTACTCCTAATACTTAATCGTATAAACCGATACAGGACCCAACAATCCTGATGACTGCAATCCGCTGTCTTTATTGTACGGATTGACAGGACACCAGGTCTGACGCCGGTCCTCAGGCAACATGCTGTCCCCGATTAAACGGTTTACCCAGTTATTTACAACGGATACTTCTATACTATTTTCTCCTTCATGTATATAGTCGCTGATTTCTACCCGCCACGGCGCTGTCCATACTCCACCTGCATACCTACCGTTTACTGAGACTTTAGCCATTACCATTGTTTTACCTAAATCGAGATAATAAGACTTGTCTTTCGAAATGTTTGTCAGTGTCACATTGTTTTTATAGATGACTGTTCCCGAATAATATTTTATACTGTCGTTAGCTGATTGTGTCCAATCCTGAAGCGTATTCATTACCACCGGATTGACAGGCCCTCTCATCTTTGCGTCGAAAGTAACCGTCCAGGGGGAGGTTACCGATTGCACAGGTTCCGGTTCAGGGTAATTTATATTTACGCCTCCTTGCAGCGACCCGTTAGAAGTCTTGCGGAATATAACGAAAGCGCTCTCCATAGCTTCCAGTTTCAGGGGTAAAATAGTTTTACCATCCTGTATTGTATATGCTTTCAGTTTCCTTACAGTAGCCGTCAGAGGGTTCCACAGCTCCGGAATTTTTCCATCTATCCGGAATTCGGGACTTAATGTGACTGTTTGTCCCGACTGGTTCGATATAAAATACATATCCCCGTCTTTCTGTGTGCGATGGATAAACAGTACAGGGTCGTCCTGTCCGGTCTTAAAATCGGGAATTATTTTCAGCATATCAAACAACTCCTGCATCTCCATACCGGAGGCAATTATCCCTTTTCCGGCTTTTGCATATTTGGTATTTACCCCATCCACATTCTTCCATAGCGAGGCTGCAAGCTGTTTCACTTCGTTGTCTGCTTCGGGATAATTCTCGTAACTTGGTGACCGCTTTGGCGCAGGACCTAAGACTACCGCGCCGTCATTCACAAGCCGGGATATTTTTTTCAGGAGTTCAGGCCGCATTGTTTCTTGTCGGGGCAAAACAAGTACTTTATATTTCATTCCGTCCGGCAATACAATATAGCCGTCTTTTACCTTAGCCCGCGTCATCAGAACTTCCGCATTTATATAATCAAAGGAATAACCTTTCGGCAGGGCGGGGTCGCAAACTCCGGTCATTTTTGGAGCGTCTTCACCAATAAAATAAGCGGCATCGGCAACATAAATCCCCTGTTGCAACATATAATTGCACCGTTTCAGATAGTGTAGAAATACATCCATATCATAAAACCAGGTATTTTTACGGTTAAACTCATTTCCGAACCAAGCATTCATTCCGGGATTTTTATCCTCATAAGGCTGGTGAATATAAACGTGCAACAGCGAGTTATTAATACCCTCCGTAAAAAACCGGTCGCCGCGCTGTTTCATCAATTCAGGATAACGGGCAAAATGGCCGCCTCCAGCAGTAAAGGATTCCACGGAAATCTTCTTTTTACCATAAATATGCCCGCACGAAGAAGCAGCCCTGTTTTCTATATCGCCAAGGGTACCCTCGCTCCAGAATTCGCCACCTATCTCGTCAGACTGCCCGCCATATTGCAGAAATTCACCGGGAAATCCCCAATGTCCATAATTCTCCAGCCATGTCTTCAAACCATGTTTACGGCCTGCTTCACGGAATCCCCCGACAAAGTCATAAGCCACTTTATCAGCGACAAACCGCCTTAAATCCCACAGGAAACGATCTGTTATATCGCGACTGCCGACAACATAACCATTGAATGCGGGAATAAAAGGAACAGGGTCATAATTGTATCTCGCCTTGAAGTCTTCAATAAAATCATCAGTCCAGTTCTGGCCTCCCACTTCATAGCTGTCCTGCACCACAACTTTCCAGGTTTTCCTGTCTTCGGAAGGAATACGGCGTATTATCTCACCCATAAAAGCGTCGAAATGAGCCGCAACATGTTTTTTGCTCATTTTATCAATTTCCAACCCTTCTCCTTCAGGCGATGCCGGAGAATTGCGCGTTCCTGTGGGAACCATTCCCGAACGGATGATTTTCCATTCTCCAGCCGGAACATTCCACTTCAGGTTGCCGTCTTTATCCATATATTGAGTAATATCCAGTATTTCAGCCGGATTGATAAGAGATAATTTATTACCGGATCCGGGCTGTTCGTCCCACATATATTCGTGCCAATATGGAAGCGGGCTTTGGAACATCTTTCCCAAAGTCTTTTCTACATAGCGTTCCTCTAATGTCCGGGCAGATAATGAAAGCTCGGCTATTCCACAGTTTTGATTCGCGTTTGTAAATATCACCCTGAAATCTTTACCTTCTGTTTCGGGAACAGCCATTACTACCGGGCCATACGGATTAAATCCAACCTGAACACTTGCATTTGTACGATTGACATTAAATTTCCGGATAAGGTTATACTGTCCGTTACTGTCTTTTACAAGCAGTTCAACGTCTGCATTTATGGGGTGTCGGGTCGGCAAAACAGATATAGACCTTACAACATAAGATTCCGGATTTTCAAAATCTATAGTAACGGTTCCAAACGATTCCAAATTGACCCCTGTAGCGGTATTTCCGTCCGCAATACAGGATATATCCTTAATCTGAGGCATTGATTTTATTTTAGCAGCAGTCGAATTCAATGGTTCCAGAGATTTGTCGTAAGGGAATGCCAAAACTTTTACATCCTGAAAATCTTCATCCGTTTTTTCCAGTTTCACGCTTAATGCGACCGGGCCTGTAACAGATAATTCAGAGACGGCAAGATAGCGCATCGATTGCCCGGGTTTTACCCATGGGCCTCCCGACTGGCTCCAGCCCGGCCCGTTGAATATCCCTATTTCTATATTTAATTCAGTAGCCTTTTTCAGGGCAGCGTGCATTATATCCCACCATTCATCCGAGAACAGCTTCACTTTTCCGTATGAAAGGTCATTGGGGCCTAATCCTATATTTCCGATAAAGGCTCTGTTGATGCCGACTTTTTTCATGGCTTCAAGGTCTTTTATGACACCTTCTTTTGAAATATTATCCGATATCCAATACCAATATACCGAGGTTTGCACCTCTTCGGGAATATTCCTGAAATTCTTTTCAATTTCAGCATAAGTAACATTTTCCGTATCTTGAGCCGATGTGGTACAATTAGTAAAAAACAGCACAACGAATAAGCTGATAATGAAAAGATACAAATAGGTAGTTTTTCGCATAGTATTATTTTTTGATTGATATTATAGTTCAGGTTCAAATTATTTTAACCGTATAATATTCTATTTTATTACCTCCACTTCCGGGGGTGCATTAATTTCCGATTCGATTTTACCGTTTTTTTGCCTTGTATGCTTTACCCTCAATACCCCAAAAGGAGTAGGAAAAGTACCTTCTGCAAACTCAAGGTTTCCCAGATTGGGTAATACCCTGATTTTTTTACATCCCGGCTCAAGCACTTTTATACCCAATATATGCTCGCTTAACCACGCAGTAGGGCCGGACGCCCATCCGTGGCATAAGCTATGACGAAATCCTGTATAACAATAATTCCCATAATCACCATGAATATCTTTTTTCCCGGATTGAGGTATTTCATCGATCCGCGAAGCATTCTCAAGCCAGTCGACATTGAAATCCTCCCAAAAAGTAGTCGCTCCCACATTTAACATGCCTCCCCAGTATTGACGTATATACTCTAACGCAGTATTATAGTCGCCTGACTTCGCCAATGCCTGAAGCATATAATATCCGTAAAAAGTAGAGAACCCATGAACACCGTTACCGGTTATTATGGCACGTCCTTCTTCCGCAGCCATAAATCCGGATAATGTAAGCAGAGCCGCCGCCTGTTTAGAGTTATTATAAGGAGGAATATGTTTTTTCAACTTTTCAAGAGCATCCTGACATTCGTCCGCAACCTCTTTTTCGTTAAGGATGAGGCACAGGCTCTTGCCATCTGACAAAGCCCATGCCATCAAAGCCTGCAGTCCGGCATGAACGGCTTCGGGATTTTCATTCGATGGCCAGTCCAGAAAACGGATTCCGTCCAATGTTTCTTTTCCTTCTTCGTCAATCAAAGACATAATCCGGCGAAGCAGGGGTATAAGATATTCTTTTTGCTGATTCAGGTAGGCCAGGTCCCCATGATTCATATACCAGTCTTTATGGGTAATTATCCACCACAGGGAATATGAACTGTGTCCATTCATCCAATTCGTCAAAGGCGTGTTATCTCTTGCCAGGTCTAATGAACGGGGAACAGAAGCATTATATCCGAATACAGCGTTTATAGTAGAAACTTCGGGGTGCATATCGCCAACCCAGACCAAACGGTCCCGTTTTATACCATCCCACAGATAATGCTGGAGATTGAGATGTACGGTATAAGCCCCTGTCATCCATATCTTATTCAGTAATTCGTCATTACATTTGAACGAACCCAGATAGGGTATATCCTGATATATAAATTTCGCCCTTACTTCATTTATTTGTATTTCTGTATTCAAATCAACCAAATCGATTCGGATAAAACGGAATCCTGTATTCCCAAACTCTGCTGTTCCCCACTGGGGTACTTCCACTATCGCATCCCTGATAGCATGATCGTTTGTCGCACCTTTTTCCCCTATATTACTCATCGTTTCGCTAACCGATTCCCCAAAGCGTAGACGAAGCCTGACTGGCTTTCCGGTAGACGAGCCTCCGGCCACAATCTGAATTCCGCCTTGCAGTTCTTTTCCAAAATCGAGTATAATAGAGGGAGTGTCCGACTTATCACTTTTGAAAAGGCAGATATTCCTGTTTGCCAGGTCGGCTTGTCCTTTACCTTTAAGGAGTAGAGAAGATTCGTTTCCTATCCGGGCATCTCCTTTTGCTTCTTTCCACACAATGCGACAGGGCGACAGGTAAGTTGTAGTCAGTTCTGGCGCATAAGTATATTCACATCCGGTATTCTCAAATACAGGAGGCAGTTGGGCGTTTCCAGTATCCGGAAGTAAAGAACACAGAACAAAAAAGAGGACAGGCCTGCATATCCGACCCAACCGGCTTTTTACAAATTGTTTTTTTATAAAAATAAGCATTTTGCTATCTGAGTTTATTTCAATATCTGTGGTAAAATAATAGAGATTATCAGAGCCGCCAACCCGGCAATTAATACCGTTATGGTCTTTTGCCCCGATCCTTTCCATTCCTTTAGTATTATACCCCAAAAGTTACTAAATAATACATTTAATGACATTAATATGCTCCACGAAAACGCCATCATTACACTGCCCGGTTCGAAGAAACTCTGTCCAATACCCAATCCAAAAAACTGGGAATACCAAAGCAATCCGGCCAAAGCGCAGAATAACAGATTATTCACCCAATTGGAACCAGAGATAGAAGTATAATCTTTGAACGTCTTATTCTTATAGTTCTGAAAAAGACAATAACACGCATTCGTGATAAATCCGCCGATTGTGACCAAAAGTATAACCGGATTTAATACGAGAAGCTCGTTTGCTCCAAGTCCCGCCAGACAAGCTTTAATCGGCGTTCCGGCTTCAAGCCCGAGATTGAAACAGGCGCTCATTACTCCTGCAAGGAGCGCGATAAAGATGCCTTTCTTCAGGGCGAAGTCTTTTACTGCTTTCTTCTTCTCTTCGTCCGTCATATTACGCGATTTCAACGCTCCGGCATATCCGATGACAGCAATGCCGGCAATAGCTATAGATACCCCGATAAGGAGAACAAGCCCATTACCTTCAAAAAGGTTCTCCCCTTTCAGTATAGCCGGAATCAATGTCCCGAAAGCGGAACATGTGCCCAAAGCTAAAGATTGTCCCAAAGCAACACCAAGGTAACGCATGCTAAGCCCGAATGTCAGGCCTCCTACGCCCCAGAGAATACCAAATCCGATGGCTTTGTACACGCCATCACCTGCTGCCAGCCATACATCGAACAGGGAGACACCAGAAGGTAAGGCGATGATGGCGCCTGACAGTGGAAACAATAGCCATGCGAATATACCCTGCACCAGCCAGAAGCATTCCCACGACCAATTCTTGACTTTGTTGATTGGCACGTATGAACTGGATTGTCCCAGACTGCCTATGGCTATGATAATTAATCCTATGATTGTATTCATGCTTTTAATTATGAATGATGGATGATGAATTATGATCTATCCTCTTTTCGATGTTACATCTTTTTCATACTGTTGTATCTCTCCGATATAATCTTCGCCCACTGCAATATTGTTTTTCAAGCAAAAGTAATCCCATACGGCGTTCCACGGCAGACTCTTAGCTTCTTCGAGTAATGCGAGGCGTTCGAAATATTGGCCGTTGGCTTCGTACTCGCGAAGTTGAACGATAGGCTCAAGCAATCCTTGCAGGAATGCCTTCTGTGTAGAACGTATACCGATTACATAGGCGCCTATGCGGTTGATGGAAGCATCGAAAAAATCGAGTCCGATATGTACTTTATCTAATGCTTCGGCACGGACAATTTCTTTTGCCAGTTCCGCTATCTCATCATTCAGGATGACAACATGGTCGGAATCCCAGCGTACAGGGCGGCTTACATGAAGCATAATTTCCGGTGTGAACAGCAATAGAGAGGAAATCTTATCGGCTATGCTTTCGGACAAATGGAAATGACCGGTATCCAAAGTAACCATCTTTTGTTTCTTAGCTCCATATCCCAGATAGAAATCGTGAGAACCTACCGTATAGCTTTCGAGGGCGATGCCAAACAGTTTTGATTCTACACAGTCTTTCATGTTCTTATATTCTTTCGCAAATATCTCATCCAACGACTGTTCAAGGATAGAACGATACAGATAACGATTCACCGTCAGGTCTTTCGAGCCATCGTGTATCCACAGATTCATAATACACGGGTCGTTCTGAAATTTACCCATTTCTTCCGATATAGCCCGGCAATGTTTCGTATGCTCTATCCAAAAGTCGCGAACAGACTTGTCAGGATTGGCCAGAGTGAGGTCTCCACTCTTAGGGTGTCCGAAAGATGTGGAGTTGAAATCCAATTTCAGGTTCTTCTCTTTCGCCCATTGCATCCAGCTAGTGAAATGCGAATGTTCGACCTGATCGCGGTCTACTATTTTACCATGAAAGTCTCCGTATATCTCATGCAGGTTCAGACGATGATTGCCGCCAATCAGCGTTTGTACTTTTTCAATATCGGCGCGAAGTTCGTCTATGTTGCGGGCTTTGCCCGGATAGTTTCCGGTAGCCTGTATTCCGCCACCACCCAGGTTACCGAGATTCTCAAAACCTGTAACATCATCAGCCTGCCAGCATTGGATGGATATTTGTATCTTTTGCAGTTTTTCTAATGCGGTATCTATGTCTACGCCTATCGCTGCATAACGTTCTTTTGCTATTTCATACGATTTTTGTACTAATTCACTTTTTTTCATGGTATTCAGTTCATTAATATTTTAAGATTATTTTATCAGGGTTAGGAAATATGGATATCTTTCATTCCATTGCCCGGAATCCTGTGGTTGAAAAAACTCAGGGCTGACACTATTGCGTATAATATTCCTTATTTCGTGTAAAGAATTTACTAATCCTGCCCCTTTAGCCTGCATCATTATATTCCCTATAGCAGTGGCTTCGCATGGCCCTGCAACAACAGGAATACCAATGGCGTTGGCTGTCATCTGATTCAGTAGCTTGTTTTGTGAACCGCCACCAATCACATGCAATTTTTCTATCGGGAAAGGCGCGACCTTTTGCAGGCAGCCTAATACATATTTATATTTAAGAGCCAGGCTATCGAAGATACAACGGATATATTCAGCGTCGTTTTCAGGGGCTTTCTGGTTTGTTTCCTTACAGAAATCAGCAATTGCCCTTGTCATACTTCCGGGATTGGCAAACGAGGGATGATCCGGGTCTACCAATGATTGAAAACCATTTACCGAACCGGATAATGCTACAATCTCAGGGTAAGTATATTGTTTGCCGGCTATCTCCCATTCTTTACGGCATTGTTCGAGCAGCCACATTCCCGTTATATTCTTCAGGAAACGCACAGTTCCCTCAACTCCTCCTTCATTTGTGAAGTTCAGTTTGAAAGAATCTTCGTTGATGATAGGAGCATCAACTTCTATACCCATCAGCGACCATGTGCCCGAACTGAGATACGCGAAGTTCCTGTTTCCGGCGGGGACGGATACTACAGCCGAACCTGTATCGTGCCCGGCAACCGCGATAACAGGTATTCGCTCCAACCCGCATTCGTTTGCCAGGCTTTCTGTCAGGATTCCGATTACCTGCCCCGGCATTACTACCTGAGGTATTAACGAAACCTTAATGCCCATCGCTTCCAAAAGTGAGTTTTCTATTTGTCTTGTATTTGGATTTAAAAACTGAGAAGTGGATAAAATAGTGTACTCGCAGACCTTTTTCCCTGTGAGTAAATAAGATAAGGCATCAGGCATAAATAATATTTTTTTTGCATTTTCCAGAGAGGATGAATTTTCTTTTTTTGCCGCGTAGAGTTGAAATAAACTGTTGAAATTCATAATCTGGATTCCGGTCAGCCGATATACTCTCTCCCGGGAAAGAAGCTTTTCGAAGTATTCTTCCGGTATGCCCTCTGTGTAAGGGTCGCGATAGGAACGTGCCGCACCCAATATAGAACCGTCTTCGCCTAAATAAACAAAATCAACACCCCATGTATCGATACCAATAGCATCGATCTTAATGTTTTGAGATACCACAGCTTTCAATCCGTCTTTCAGAGCTTCAAACAGAGCAAAAACATCCCAGTAATATCTGCCTTGTATATGGATAATCTTATTAGGAAAACGAGTTAATTCTTTTAATTCCAGTTTGCCATTTTTTAGCGAACCTATTATGCTACGCCCACTGGTGGCACCTATGTCAAAAGCGAGAAAATTGTGTGTGTTATACATGGCATTAGATCTGTTAACCTTGAGGCAAAATTAATTGCCACAAGGAAAAAGAGAGTTATGTATTTGATATAAATACTCAACAATATGACATTACACACTTTGCTTGAACTGTAGGTGCGAATTAGTAGCCGGAAAGATGTATTAGTTTTTTGATATTAAATTTTTACACTGGGTCGTTATTCTGTAATTCATAGGCGTTAACCTAGTTTTCTTTTTAAATATGGTGCAAAAATAATTCGGGTTATCAAAACCTAATCTGAAAGCAATTTCAATATTGGAAAGATCGGTATTTGTAAGCAATTCTTTACTTTTCTGTATTTTAACTTCCAGAATATACTGTAGTGGGGAAAATCCAGTATACTGTTTGAAAATCTTCCGGAACCGAGAATAACTGATATTCAAAATCGAAGCTATTTCCTCTGGAGAAATATTATTACTCAAATTTTCTGTTATTATCAATTTTGCCTTGTTGACCAATTTCGTAATTTTCATTTCTTCGAAAGAAGATGATTTATCGTATGCATAAGCAGACGCAAGAAGATAACCGACTATTCCTGCCAGTTGTTGCTGAAAGCCTGCATTTTGTTTTTTGGCTATATCTATGGCTTGTATATACATATTAACGAACTCATTCTGCAGACCTACATTTAAGATTGGCCTTTGTTTTGAAAAGAAATTAAAATCAAGCTTTTTTGCTACATCTTCCCCATTAAAACCAATCCAATACTCGTCCCATCCTGTATTTATATCGGGTTTGTAAGTATGCCAGTCTCCAGGAAACAACAGAAACATACTACCTTCTGTGATAATAATCTTATCACACTGATTCGATACAAACTGCCCCTTTCCTCGTGTTATGTATAATAACTGATATTCATTAAGAACCCTTCCTTTATCAGTGCTAAACAGATACCGGATAGGATGATTCAGGGGAGGATATGCTTCTCCACGCTCAATATGCTGATACCCGACTGAGTTTACTATCAATCCCCATTGAATATCCCGCTCACTGGCCATGAGGTATTTAATATGTATTGAGTCGCTTTCCATTTCTTCTGTGTTTTAATGAGTAGTTCAAAGTAACAAAGATAATATTTTGCCGGATTTCTAATAATTAAGAAGTAACTGTAATGTAAGCATTCGGTCAGATGCATCTTTTTTGAGATATTCATAGTCTTTACCTTTGCATAATCAGGAGTTAACAAACATTTAACGAGCAATCAGTTTATGCAAAATGGATTCAGAGTATAAAAAAACCT
>NZ_BAAHWU010000074.1:0-11117 GCF_054601275.1 Dysgonomonas reticulitermitis
CAGATGGAGCTTTTTTATCCAGGAAAGATATTCAATTTGGAGTTTCCTTTATCTTTCTTTTTTATAAAATACAAACTAACGATTTTTAATTTTTCATTCTTCACTTTTTTGATGCGGTTGCCCTAACATCTTTCAATATTTATTGATTTTCTGTATCTTTGCGCCTTACATTTTGAGAAAAGCAAGTAACAGTTAAACTATATATGTTACTTTTGTTATTTCTATCTATTTTATGAAACGAATTATACTAAGTATTGCCTTTGCTGTTATTGTATTAAGTTCCTGTTCATCAATCGACAGTGATGCTGAAAAAGCCGCTAAACTGAACCGTAAATCAATGGAATATGCAAGGGAACTTAAACTCGAAGAAGCAGAGAAATTATATCAGGAATCGAGGGAAATAGTAGCCCGGTACAAGGATACTGAGAAGTTCGATGAATTTCATCTGGCCTATAGTAAATACATGGCTGAAACCGCTGAAAAACAATATTAATATCTATACATATGTCTGAGAATATTTTGAATACGGAAGAACCTAAAAAAAGTCTCAATTTTATTGAGGTTGCTGTAGAAAACGACCTGCGGGAGGGTAAAAACGACAGTCGTGTGCAGACACGTTTTCCGCCTGAGCCAAACGGTTATCTGCACATAGGTCATGCAAAAGCAATTTGTATAGACTTTGGTATAGCCCAAAAATACGGAGGTGTATGTAATCTCCGCTTCGATGACACCAACCCCGTAAAAGAAGACGTAGAGTTTGTCGACTCTATTATGGAAGATATAAAATGGTTGGGTTACGACTGGGCGAATGTATATTACGCATCTGATTACTTTGCCCAATTATGGGATTTTGCCATTGAGCTGATCAAAGAAGGGAAAGCATACATCGATGAGCAATCCGCTGAGGAAATTGCCAAACAAAAGGGTACCCCAACCCAGCCGGGTGTAAATAGCCCGTACCGTGACCGTCCTATCGAAGAAAGCCTCGATCTGTTCAAAAAAATGAATGAGGGAGTTTTGGAGGAAGGCAGTATGGTGCTTCGTGCCAAGATAGATATGGCAGCACCTAACATGCATTTCCGCGATCCTATCATATATCGTATCATCAAACATCCGCATCACCGCACAGGAACTACATGGCAGGCTTATCCGATGTATGATTTCGCGCATGGGCAATGCGACTATTTCGAAGGAGTAACCCACTCTATCTGTACTTTGGAATTTGAAGTACACCGCCCGTTATACGATTGGTTCATCGACCAATTGGCATCCAATAACTATCGCCCCCGTCAATACGAGTTCAATAAATTACAATTCACTTATACGCTGTTGAGTAAGCGTAATTTGCGTCGTATGGTCGAAGAAAAAATATTGACAGGATGGGATGATCCCCGTATGCCTACTATCTGCGGATTTCGTCGCAGGGGTTATACCCCTGAATCGATTCATAATCTGATCGACAGAATAGGATATACGAAGTACGACGGAGTAAATGATCTTGGCTTACTGGAATACGCTGTACGTGAAGACTTGAATAAGAGAACGACACGTGTGTCGGCTGTACTCGATCCTGTAAAACTGATCATAACAAATTACCCGGAAGGAAAAACCGAAATGATGGAAGCTCAAAATAATCCGGAAGACGAAAATTCGGGTAGCCATAATATCCTTTTCTCTCGCGAATTGTATATCGAAAGAGATGATTTTATGGAAGATGCCCCGAAAAAATATTTCCGTCTTACACCCGGCAATGAAGTCCGTTTGAAGAATGCATACATCGTGAAATGTACAGGATGCAAAAAAGACGAGGCCGGCAATATAACAGAAGTATATGCCGAATATGACGCTCTTACAAAGAGTGGCATGCCTGAAAGCGGACGCAAGGTAAAAGGAACTATCCACTGGGTATCGACAGAGGATTCTTTCGATGCGGAGGTAAGGCTATACGATCGGTTATTTATGGTAGAAAATCCGGCGGACGATGGCAGGGATATTCTGGAATTACTAAATCCGGATTCGCTGAAAGTGCTAAAAAGTTGCAAAATGGAATCCTATCTGAAAGATGCTAAAGCCGGAGATAAATTCCAATTCCAACGTACGGGATATTTCTGTGTAGATACCGATTCTACTGCCGAAAATATGGTCTTCAACCGTACCGTGTCATTGAAAGACTCTTGGGCAAAGGAAAAAAGCAAATAGACAAAGTAGTATCTTAAACTACTCTAACGAAAATAAAAGGGGCTGTCCCAAAAGGTTTTTTAGACAGCCCATTTGTATGTATATAAGGTAACTATATTTACTCCCACTCTATTGTCGCAGGTGGTTTAGAAGAGATGTCGTAAACCACACGATTTACACCTTTTACCTTATTGATGATCTCATTTGACACTTTCGCTAAAAACTCATAAGGTAAATGTGCCCAATCGGCGGTCATTCCATCTGTTGATGTTACAGCACGCAAAACAACAGTGCTTTCATATGTACGCTCATCGCCCATAACCCCTACCGATTTCACCGGGAGCAAAATTGCTGCTGCCTGCCATATCTGATCGTACAAGCCATATTCGCGGAGCATTCGGATATATATATCATCTGCATTTTGTATAATCTCAACTTTCTCAGCAGTAATATCGCCCAATACACGGATACCAAGTCCCGGTCCCGGGAACGGATGGCGTTTAATAAGATTTTCCTTCATCCCTAATTCAATCCCTACTCGGCGCACCTCATCTTTAAACAATAGACGAAGAGGTTCTACCAATTTCAGGTGCATTTTTTCGGGCAAACCGCCTACATTATGATGAGACTTGATTATATGACCGGTGATAGATAGCGACTCTATCACGTCAGGATAGATCGTACCCTGTCCAAGCCACTTTATATCTTCCAGTTTATGAGCTTCCTCATCAAAAACATCAATAAAACCTTTACCAATAATTTTTCGCTTTTTCTCAGGCTCTGTAACCCCTGCCAGTTCATTGTAGAAACGTTGACTGGCATCCACCCCGATTACATTCAGTCCGAGGTGTTCATAGTCTTTCAGTACATTCTCGAACTCGTTCTTGCGAAGCAGACCATGATTTACAAATACACAAGTCAGGTTTTTACCTATGGCTTTATTCAAGAGCACGGCTGTAACAGAAGAGTCTACCCCTCCCGAAAGAGCCAGAATTACTTTATCATCGCCTAGTTGTTGTCTCAGTTCGGCAACAGTAGTATCGATGAAAGATGCCGGACTCCAGCCTCTTTTTGAATGACAAATATTCAGGAAATTGCTTAATAAACACGTTCCGTCTGTTGTATGGTAAACCTCCGGATGAAACTGTACAGCCCAAGTGGATTCACCTTTTATCTTATAGCCTCCCACAGCAACATCCGCTGTACTGGCAATGATCTCAAAATCCTCAGGCAATGTAGTAATACTATCCCCGTGAGACATCCACACCTGAGTCCCTTCAGATACACCATCGAATAAAGGATCGGAAGAATTTATTTTTGTCAGATGGGCACGGCCGTACTCGCGCGAGTCGCTTTTTTCAACCTTTCCACCGGATAAGTATGCCAGATACTGAGCCCCATAACAAATACCCAGTATAGGATATTTCCCTTTAATTTGACTAAGATCCGGTTTAAATGCATCAACATCATTCACCGAGAAAGGGCTTCCGGATAGAACAACTCCTTTTACCGAGTCATCATCAAAAGGGAATTTGTCGTAAGGAACAATTTCACAATAAACATTTAATTCTCTGATTCTACGACCGATGAGCTGGGTGGTCTGCGACCCGAAATCGAGGATAATGATTTTTTCTTGCATAAAATAATAATCTGATATAACTATCGTTTTTGATGCGCGTAAAGGTACAGCATTTTTTTGGAATTATACTTGTTCCTCTGAGATCAAATCCTAATTATCCTCATACAGAAATTAACAATATGAAAGTTAGCCTTAATATTTTACGTATCGTTACTCGAATCTACGTATGATAGAAACAAGGGGAAAAAATTAAGTAATAATTTTCCAAAAAAGATGTTATATTTGTAATTTCAAGTTTCTTCAATCTTAAAGATTTACATTGATGGCCAAAAAGCAAACAGAGCAGAGAGCTAGGCAAGTAGCAAAAGAATTACTCTCATTTAGGGGTTGGGCATTAGCAACTCCGAATAAAGGAGGACAATGCTTGGAAGAAAATGAATATAAAAACTACAAACATCTAGACGAAATATTTAGAAAACAATCAAAAACAGGGAAAGGTGACGGATATCCCGATTTCCTCATGGTTAATTCTAGTGAAGGTCTGAAACCAGTTCTAGTGCTAGAAACTAAAGCCGCAAGTTCTCAAATTGAAGAGGCTATTAAAGATGCGCAGCATTATGCAAATGCTTGTCTGGCATTAGGGCATGAAGTTGTCATTGTAGGAATCGCAGGAGGAGAAAAAGAAATTTGTAATGTAAGGGTGCAACGTCTTACACATTCAGGATGGAGTGATTTAACTTTGGATGGAATTCCAATAGATTGGATTCCGTCTTTAGAGCAGGTTAACAAAATTATATTGTCTATAAATTTAACAGAAGTTCAACCGGAAAAGCCCAGTAATTTTATTTTATCGCAACAAGCGGAAAGACTAAACGAAATACTTAGAGAGTGTAAAATAAAAGATGAATATAGGCCTATTTATATTGCAACTATTATGCTTGCTCTTTGGCAAGGGGATGTTTCTGTACAAGAGTCTATAGTGCTATCTCAAATTAATTCAAACGCACAGCAAGCACTCGTTAATGCAGGAAAATATCAACTGCAAGAAAGTTTGCGAGTTGATACTCAAAATTCAACTTTAGCTGCAAGGGCTTGGGAAATTGTCGATATTCTAAAGAAAGTAAATATTAATTCATTCATTAGAGAACATGACTATTTAGGACAACTCTATGAGACTTTCTTTCGATACACAGGAGGAAATACTATAGGACAATACTTTACACCTAGGCATGTCATTGATATGATCTGTGAAATCTTAGATATTGAGCCAGGAGATAAGATACTAGATCCAGCTTGTGGAACGGGGGGATTTTTAATAGGAGCACTTAATAAAATGGTAAAGAAAACAAAAAGACCATATGATGAAGCTGTAAATATAGTTAAAGATTATTTATTTGGAATAGAATCGGAACCCGCAACCGCTGCTCTTTGTATAACTAATATGATATTAAGAGGTGATGGAAAAAGTGGAGTAATAAAAGATAATTGTTTTTCAAATAAAAACTATCCTAATCAAGAAGTACAATTCGTATTAATGAATCCTCCTTTTCCTCATAAAAAAACAGATACTCCAGCTACAGAGTTTATTGATAGAGGACTGTGTAGCCTTGAAAAAAGAGGTATCCTCGCTAGTATTGTTCCATATTCTTTACTTGTAAATACAACAGATTGGCATAATAAAATATTAAAAAACAATACACTGCACATGGTCATAACTTTGCCTCCTGATGTTTTTCAACCATATGCATCTTATGATACTGCCATAATCATGATACAAAAAGGGATTCCTCATAAAGAAAAAAACGTTTTTATGTGCCGAATCAACAATGATGGTTATAAAGTAAAAAAGAAAAATAGGATTGAACGAGGAGGTTCACAAATTCCAATAATAATAGATGCTTTTAGAAGAAAAATAAGTATCCCAGAATTAACGTCGTATCCACTGATTGATTTAGAATCAAAAGAATGGACACCAGAAAATTACATAATGAGTGAAGTTCATTCTGATGATGAATTCACGATGGGATTAGAAGAATTTGTAAGAAAACAGGCTTCTTTTTACATTGCAAATGGAAGTAAATTATTGGAGAATGCATTATTAGGAGATCTATCTTCAATAGGACTAAAAGGCGATTTATTCTCAAGTGAATCTTCTATAGTTTTAAATAAGAAAGAATTAGGTGAAATTTTAGTTTCTGATTACTTTGATGTCAAATTAGGAGGAAAAGATGAAATTGAAGATTTAGATGAAGGAAATTTCCCGATTGTTTCTACAAGTGAATTTATGAATGGCGTATCAACATGGAAAAAACCGAGTCATTTTTATCCGTTCCCATCTATAACTGTGGCTACAGATGGTAGTGTTTGTTCTTCTTTTGTCCAGGAATTTCCATTTTATGCTTTTTATAAAGTCGCAATTCTAACTCCTAAAAATGAATATAAAGATATAGACCCCGATTCACTTTACTATATTTCATATTTATTATCACGAGAAAGATGGAGATATGTTTATGCTCGTAAATTTGGAAAATATAGGATAGAAAACACAAAAATGATAGTTCCCATAACAAAAGAAAGAAAACCTGATTTTTATAAAATGGGCGAAATTGTTCGAAAAACAAAAGCTTTTTCTATTATTTCTTTTTTTAGGAATATTATTCAAGGAGCAAAATTTAATTAACAAAGCGGCGCGCCGCTTATACAAATTGACACTGTCCATGACTTTGTTAATATATCTCTAAATCGTTATTATTATGGACTTGAGTATCAGCTTCACCCAAATTTTAAGCGCATTTGTTGTAATATTTGTACTGGTCGATGTTTTCGGATCTGTACCAATATTTCTAAACTTTCAGAGAGAAAGTAAAGATGTAAATCCTGTTCAGGCAGCGATCTATTCTTTTATCATAATGACCGCCTTTCTTTTCGTGGGTGATTGGGTGTTGAAGTTATTCAACGTGGATGTTTCGTCTTTTGCCGTTGCCGGAGCCTTGGTTATTTTTATTATTTCCATCGAAATGATATTCGGTGTAGAAGTTTTTAAGAACGACGCTCCCGGTGGATCAAGAACTCTCGTTCCCATTGTTTTTCCTTTGATAGCCGGCCCTGCGACTTTTACCGCACTACTCTCGATGCGTGCTGAGTTTGATGTATTAAACATTATCATTGCTCTGGCTGTGAATATGATAATTGTATTTTTTGTATTAAAGAATTTAAAACTTGTAGAAAAAATAGTTGGAATAAGCGGTGTGTACGTATTGCGGAAATTTTTCGGTATCATACTGATGGCTATAGCAGTAAGACTGTTCACGGCAAATATCAATGCCCTACTGAATAGTCTATAAACAAATTTTCTTTTTATTCTAATATATCAAATTTCTATCTTTTGGATATTTGAGATTCCTTTACTGATTCTTTTCTATACTTTTGCGTATCATAAAACAAGAAACTAATAATTTATATCGATGACCGAAATTCTGAGACAAAAATTAAGCGACTCCAGAGCAGCCAGGTTTATGGTTCTTGGGGTTGTAGCCCTTACCATGTTTTGCGGGTATTTTATTACTGACGTAATGGCACCACTAAAACAGATGTTAGAAAGTGAGTTTGGATGGAATAGTTCCGACTATGGTTTTTTCACCAGCGCTTACGGATGGTTTAACGTCTTTCTTCTCATGCTCATTTTTGGAGGTATTATCCTTGACAAAATGGGTGTCCGATTCACCGGATTAGGAGCATGTATAACAATGCTTATCGGATGTGCTTTAAAATACTATGCAGTTGCATATGGTTCCGGATTGGAGGGTACAATTTTTGGAGTCAATACGCAAGTCATGTTGGCTAGTCTGGGATTTGCCATATTTGGTGTAGGTGTTGAAATTGCCGGTATTACTGTAACAAAAGTTATAGTGAGGTGGTTCAAGGGCAATGAAATGGCTTTGGCAATGGGACTGCAAGTTTCCGTTGCACGCATTGGAACTACCCTTGCTCTATCCGGTGCAATTCCTATTGCAAAATACTTCAACAATATATCTGCTCCAATCTTATTTGGGCTGGCATTACTCTGTATCGGACTAATAGCATATATCGTCTTTTGTGTTATGGACAAAAAGCTGGATGCATCCATTACTGAAACAAACGAGACTGCTGAAGAACCATTTAAAATATCGGACATCTTATATATTGTAAAAAATAAAGGATTCTGGTTGATCGCATTCCTTTGCGTATTATTCTACTCGGCTGTATTCCCATTCTTAAAATACGCAGTCGATTTGATGATAAACAAATATAATATCGAACCGGAATTTGCAGGCAATATCCCGGCAATACTTCCTTTCGGAGCAATACTCTTAACTCCGCTTTTCGGAGGTATCTATGATAAAAAAGGAAAAGGAGCTACTATTATGATAATAGGAGCACTACTCCTTATCGTAGTTCATTTTCTTTTTGCCATGCCATTGCTCAATGTGTGGTGGTTCGCTACAGCTTTGATGGTCTTGTTAGGTATCGGCTTCTCACTGGTACCTTCAGCAATGTGGCCTTCCGTTCCTAAAATCATTCCTGAGAACAAATTGGGTACAGCTTATGCTTTAATATTCTGGGTGCAAAACTGGGGATTGATGGGAGTGCCTTATTTGATTGGAAAAGTATTGGATAAATACTGTATAACCGGACAACGTCCTGATGGCAGTCTTACATACGACTACACATTACCGATGATTATATTTACCAGTTTCGGTGTTCTCGCACTCATAGTCGGTCTGCTGTTGAAAGCAGAAGACAAGAAAAAAGGGTACGGACTGGAGCTACCAAATATAAAAAAATAAGAATTTAGGCCCGGGAGACCGGGTCTAATTATTTTATATAACTTTGAAAAATGATTTCTGATACACAATCTATCTCCGGACAAAAAGGACATCCCAAAGGAATATATCTGCTCTTTGCCACCGAAATGTGGGAACGATTCAGCTACTACGGTATGCGGGCGTTATTTTCCTTATACATGCTGAATGCATTATTGTTTGATAAAACACTAAGCGGACAAATATACGGGAGCTACACAGGCCTTGTATACCTTACCCCTCTGATCGGAGGATATATCGCCGACCGCTATTGGGGAAACAGGCGTTCTATCATGGTAGGGGCTCTGATTATGGCAATTGGTCAATTTCTGTTATTCCTCTCGGGATTATTCTTTGAAGATGTGAGCTTTGCAACGATACTAATGTTTTCAGGACTTGGCTTGCTAATTGCAGGAAACGGTTTCTTCAAACCGAATATTTCCTCAATGGTCGGACAGTTATATGCTTCGGGAGATAGCCGGAAAGATTCTGCGTATACGATATTCTACATGGGTGTGAATACAGGATCATTTATCGCGCCATTAATTTGTGGTTTCTTTGGGGATACAGGTAATCCTGCCGATTTCAAATGGGGATTTCTGGCTGCATGTATTGGTATGTTGATCGGACTCGCGGTTTTCATTTTCTATAAAGATAAATATCTGAAAACGCCGGAAGGCGATGCCATTGGAGTTATACCAAACAGCCGCGACGAGAAAAAGCTCAGCCCGGAAGCATCAGAAAATATTCAGGGAAATAGGAAATCAAATAGAAAGAATGTCATCATATGGTTTGGCGTCTGGATAATACTGTTTTATCTATTGTATGCCCTTCTCGATATGGATCTCATCGGATCTATCATATTCTCGATGGTAGTTGCTGCCCCGGGATATATTATTTCCGATCCCTCATTGACAAAGATCGAGCGTTCCCGCATATGGGTAATATATATTATAGCTTTCTTCGTCATCTTCTTTTGGGCGGCATATGAGCAGGCAGGGGCATCTTTAACCTACTTTGCGGAAGAACAAACAGAAAGGCATATCAGTTTATTCAACCGGACTATACCGACCTCCTATTTTCAATCAATTAATGCGTTGGCTATTGTCCTGTTTGCTCCATTATTCGTCGTTCTGTGGGCAAAACTAAACAAGAAAAAGAAAGAACCTGCTTCACCTTTTAAACAGTCCATCGGGCTATTTTTGCTTGCAATCGGCTACCTGATTATTGCTTTCGGCGTGAAGGGACTTGCTCCCGGGGTAAAAGTAAGTATGTTATGGCTGGTAAGCTTATATGTAATACATACCTTCGGCGAGCTTTGTTTATCCCCTATCGGTTTGTCGATGGTAAATAAACTGGCTCCGGTCAGATTTGCATCATTGCTTATGGCTACATGGTATATGAGCACAGCGGCAGCGAACAAATTTGCAGGAACGCTTAGCAGTTATTATCCTCAACCTATAATAGAAGTGGGTATCATTCAGGAAGCAGAGAAAAATAATTCCATAACACTTCTGCCCGAAGACTTTGAAGAATCTGTCACGGAAAAAGGCGGAACAAAGGTTATTCCGTTCGATCGTTTGACTTTCTCCAAAATAGACGATAAAACATTAAAGAGCCAGATTCAAAACAATTTGGAAAAGCAGCAAATGGAGAATCCGAAAACATTTATGGGTTATCAAATCTCAAACCTGTACGATTTCTTCATGTTGTTTGTGTTTATGGCAGGCGCGGCTTCTGTTATCTTATTCTTCCTTTCGAAGAGATTACTGAAAATGATGCATGGAATTAAGTAGGTATGAGAAAAATTGCTTTTGAACCCATTGCAGACAATGAATCCCGAATATTGATACTGGGAACAATGCCTAGCGAGGAATCACTTCGCAAGCAGGAACGGTACGGGCACAAAAGTAATCAGTTTTGGAAAATTGTTTTTATATTGTTCGACAAAACGCTTCCCGACAATTACGATGAGAAAATAAAGCTACTGACAGACAATCATATTGCCATTTGGGATGTGCTTCATTCCTGCGAAGGCTCAGGAAGCTTAGATAGTAATATCAAGAATGAGAAGCCCAACGATTTTAAGAAGTTCTTTAAACAATATCCACAAATCAGATATATTTTCTTTACCAGTAAAAAAGCTGAAGAATTTTATAAGAAATACGTTGGATTTGACAAAGACAGAATGTATTCTACCTTACCTTCGCCTAGTTCTGCCAACGCAAGAATGAGCTTAAATGAAAAAATCGAAAAGTGGAAGATTCTGAAAGATACTTCTGCTCAGGGATAACAGTGGTAGTCACTTAAAATTCATAATCTCCTTCAACAAGTGCTATACGAACTTTATTTAGTCGTCCCTTAAATAGCATTCATGCTTCTGATTATCAGCAAAATAACATTTAAAATAATTGTTTAAATCTGCAAGAATTCATATCTTTGTGGTATAATTCTTGCAGATTTATATGCTACAATACAGTAAAAAAGATAATCAGAGAAGTTTATTTTTCTCCTTATCA
>NZ_BAAHWU010000075.1:0-11062 GCF_054601275.1 Dysgonomonas reticulitermitis
AATTATATTGGATTTCGGTTATCCCTTTATTCAAATCCGATTTCATAGCTCCATTCCGGTTGTAAGTGTACTCGGTAGCTGCATTGCTGTAATCTTTGAAGTCGGCGGATTCAATATAAACGAAGTTCGGCACCGCATCGGTTACTTTTGTCAACTGGTTGCCGATATGATCCATGGTCAGGTTATCCACCAAGCCGTAGGAAGTAGCAGCGTTTCCAGTATCTTTTTTTCCGTAACGTTGAAGGGTCAGCATATTGCCGTGCTTGTCGTAGGAATTTTAACTAAAAAGTAACAGAAGTAACAACTTTTTCATTCTCTCTTTTATCACTTTTTCCTGTCAAACTAACAGCCCATATATAAGATAAATAACCCTGCCGATGATGATACCGGCAGGATTATAATTATTGCTACGCAACACTCAGACGGGACGTCTGCGCGAGCGGGGGACAGGACTATTGTCTATCCTTACTCAAGGCGTAGCCTTGTCTTAGTTCCGACGTAGCGAGACGCTACGCCGAACGAGGGTTTTCGTACTACGAAAACATAACCTTGCTAAAATCAATTGCTAAAATCAATTCTGTCTCTTTCCAGATTGAAGAAGTCTTTGAAACTAATACAGTCAATTTTATATTTTTTGTTCGAAAACACAATTCTGGTTGCGTATATGGTTTCATTAGGCAAAAGATTCGAGTTGAGATTTTCTTCTTCTTTAATTCTTTTAATATCCCAATCGGAGACTAATTGCATCATCTTCTTTGTAAACAACAGTTTGCTTGTGAGTTCAAATGAACCTGTTTCATTTGTATAAGAAATAGTGTCTACTTTATTCCAGAATGTAAAATCACAGTTTCCTTGTACTCCTGGAAGCTCTAACACATAAACTGTATCATTTTTACTTGAGTACTCTAATTTATCAAGCCAATGAGTCTGTATTCGATAGTTTTTTAGTGCTTTGATAAATATATTGTCTCCTAATTCAGACTTTTGTATTCTATAAATATCATCCGAAACAGTAATATATGATTGAGATTTGCAACTAGTACTAAACACCAAAACAGTAAAAAAAAGGAATATGATGTATATACAACTTTTCATAGCTCTATCAATATCTATATGGAGTTCGTAATAACGGAATACCTCTAACAGTACCATTTGATTGCATATAAAACGAGCTGACACCACCCCTAATAATCCTAGTACTTTCTAATCCTACACGAGTTCCACTGCTGGCATCTATACCGTAATGAGTTCTAAGAGGAATATTATTCTCTGATCGTAATTGATTCTCAACATGTGTTGCATATTTTTCAGAGTTAGGTATTGCCACACCTCCCTCTGTAACCCAAGTGGAATTGTCAATGGTGCCTTTCCAAGTGTCTTGAATATGAGCCATTTCATGGCCTAGTCCAATATAAGAAGGTCTATTTTCATTTCCCATAGTATTCATTCCCCCCATCGTAGAATTGGGATTCCATGTGATATAATCTCCATTTTGACCTGCAACATTTCTACCTCCCTGGGCAATATTTACTACACTTGTAGAAGTCATCAAATCATTAACCAATGCCTGACCTTTGGCTCCACCTCTTAAATCGGCTAATGCTGTTGTCAAATTGTTGACAAACTGATTATTTCTAGAATAAATCTGTCCATTTGCTCCAATGAATCCATAGTTGCCATTTGCATCTTGCCCATAATAATATCGATCACTTTGAATTGTCTGATTCCCATTCGCATCAACTACAGCAGTATTAATAACAGTGGTAATGCTATCCCCTCTCAAATCCACATTGTTCACTGGGTTATTTGCACAATACGCATACGGACTAATACTATAATACTTCTCCGCCAGCGGGTCAACCGTAGTAAACCTGCCTATTGCACTCTCATAGTATCTTGCCGAATAATCATACAGATTTAATCCGTACATCTGATCCAGTTCCTTGCCATTGTACTTGTAAGGCTGGTTCGTTCCATTATCATATTTGTCGGCAAAGGCAGTACCGAATGGAATATGGAGATAATATATCCGAAGGATGGAATCAGATTCATTTCTTCCTTCCTTTATAGAGAATAATACAATTAATAATTATACCGACTATAATATGTATACCTAACAGTGTTAAAATTTTCATATTCGCTCTAAGAATATCCATTATTATATCTTCTTGTAGTACCGACCTTATGCAACCTAAATCTTTAGCGCATTTCAAATCCATGAAATTACTTCCGTACATACTCAAAGCAAAATATAACACAACTATAGATACTACAATATATATTTTCAATAAGATCTTCATAATTAAATTTTGATTTATTTGGTTAATGTTGAACGTAGAAAAGAAGGAACAAAATGTCTATATCTCTGATTAGATGGTACTGAATAAATTTCTCCATGTTTTCGATCTATCACCGTTCGCTTCACATTTAAAGTATTAGAACCAGACTTATTTAAAACATCTGATACAAATGTTGCACAATTATTCGTGAATAAATTATAAGATCCATAACTATCTCCAACATCATAGGTTTCAATGTTACCTGTAACAACAAGCTCTTTTTTTTCATTTATGATTGTTTCTGTAAATGTAGGATAGCTTAATGATTTCTTTAATTCTCCTTTCTTTATTATATCTTCTATCACTGTTATTATTGCATTTTCTGAAACATCCGTTATATTAACAGAAGTCATGTCTGTACTCTGTTTTTTCTTTTCTAAATATTTTTGAGCAGCAGTTCCAGTATATTTAGTTAAATGACCTTTTCCTGTTATTGCATGTCCACTTGATCGTCCAACTCTTTGTGAGGGTTGATAGGGTCCATAAGAATAAACTACCAAATCGTCCCCTTCACCAACACTCATCCAAGCATGCCCCCCCTCAATAGTTTCAGTATATACTCTTGCTGTATCGGGAGCCATTCCTGTCGGATCTATATACTTCAATGGGTTATTAGCCACATACACATACGGACTAATACTATAATACTTCTCCGCCAGCGGATCAACGGTAGTAAACCTGCCTATTGCACTCTCATAATACCTTGCCGAATAATCGTACAGGTTCAAGCCATGCATTTGATCCAGTTCTTTGCCGTTGTACTTATACGGCTGTTTACCTTGTTCGGCTGTCGTGCCTTCGGCAAAGGCAGTACCGAAAGGATAATAATGGTTCTTTTGTATTACCGTGCCGCTTGCATTAGCTACGACCCTATTATTTCCCAAATGATCATTCAAATAGTAATGGTAAACGCCGCCTTCAATATAGCCTCCATCCACCAATATTTTTGTCTTATTGGTTATTGCAGTCCCCTTTTTCTCCGTTTCATAAATAATATTACCCACGTAGTCGGTATTCTTGTAATCGGTAAAACCATCATTGGCAGGAGTGGTGGCACCCATAGGGGCAACACTCAAAGTAGGGTCATAACGCTGCTCTGTCTTCAGCTTCACGCCTGAAGCCGAATAGGTGTAATACACCTTGCCACTGACCTCTGTATTCTTGATCAGTAACTCCTGCGGTAAATTTAAAGAATTATACTTAATACCCAAAATTCCTTTATGGGAATCTGTCGCCATCGCCCCGTTGAAATAGTCCTGCCATTATTAGCAACAATGACAGGACTATTTTCTATTATTACTCAAGGCGGAGCCTTGTTTTAGCTCCGACGCAGCGGGACGCTACGCCGAACGAGGGCTAAACTCATGCACTTGTTTGGCTATCTTTATAATATCAATGATGGGGATTTCTTTGTGAGATACAATCTTTTCCTCATCAAGTACAAAAATAATAACACTATATTCATTTATATCAATATCTAAACGAATATCTTCAAACTCATTTATTAAATAAGCTTCATTTTTATAAACGCAATAAGTATTAATTTTAGAATAAATAATTTCTTTTTCATTATCTCTAAAATAATGATAATCATTAAATGTCGTAAAAGTATTTCTTCGTATATGAAACACCTCTTTTCCCCATCTATTCCAAAGATATAATCTCACAAAGTACCCGGCGATAAGCCAAGCTAAAGTAAAAACTAAAATAGAGCCAAAAGAGATTTGCCCATTTTGAGAAATCAAAAATAGTATTCCCAAAATAGGGAGTAAAAACATAGTACCTGCTGATCCCGCAATAAAAAGGAGAGCACAGCCCATTTTTCCATTATTTTCTAATTTCAGCCAAATTGAATCATTTGATGTTTCTAATAAATAATGCATATTTATCTATTTTTTAAGCGTTGTTTGATATCCTTATTTTTGAGAGGATGACTCACTGTTCCTCGAGGATTGGATATTTTAGGGGGAGTTACAGTTCCACGCTTCATACTATTAACTATAGATTTGGTTGTACTTTTTCCAATATTTTTCCCTCCAAATCTTATAACAGATTTGTAATCATTTAAATTCCATGGGTTACGAGTACCAGCCCCAAATATTATATTAAGTGGATGTAATTGTCTCAATACATAATCTTTAGCATTTTCAAGATTACTTTTTCTCCCATCAAATCCTCCATCTGTAGCAGCTTTGACTGCTCCTCGCAAATATCCACTTCCTTCTGTTTCTCCTTTTTTGAAATCATTAACTTTATCCTTACCAACAATATATTGATATTCATAAATATCATAACCATCCTCAGTCTTTCCATATTGCTGAATTGCCATATAATTCCCTTCATTTTCTCCAGAAGTAATTAAATGAAGATTAAACACTTCACCATCCTCATTTGTTACAACCTCATAATCATTTTTGTCGAAAAGACCACTCATACCATCTGTTCGATAATTAGTAAGGTAATATTCCCATACTTCATTAGCTGGAACCGTATCTGTTCCTAATGGATCAATGTATCTCATAGGATTGTTAAGAGCATATACATATGGAGATACAGAAAAGTGTTTTTCCGCCAGCGGATCGACAGTCGTAAACCTGCCTATTGCACTCTCATAATACCTTGCCGAATAGTCATACAGGTTCAAGCCATGCATCTGATCCAATTCCTTGCCATTGTATTTGTAAGGGTGCTGGTTGGAGCCATAAGTATACTTATCGGCAAAGATTGTTCCAAATGGGTAATAATGGTTCCACTGGGTTTTTACCCCATTCTGGTTGACTGTCATCCGGTTATTACCCAAGTGGTCGGTCAGGTAATAATGATAAACATTGTTTTCAATATAGCCACCATCAACCAATATTCTTGTTTTGTTCGTTACAGCAGCACCCTTTTTCTCTGTCTCATAAATGATATTACCCACGTAGTCGGTATTCTTGTAATCGGTAAAACCATCCGTTGCAGGGGTGGTTGTCTGTACAGGAGAAAGCTGCAAGGTAGGGTCGTAACGCTGCTCTGTCCTCAACTTCACGCCTGAAGCCGAATAGGTGTAATAGTTCTTGGCTTTTACCGATGAACTGTTGATCACCATTTGCTTCGGTAAATTTAGTGAATTATATTGGATTTCGGTTATCCCTTTATTCAAATCTGAATATAATGCCCCGTTGGAATAGCCCTGCTATTATTACTAACAATGACAGGGCTATTTGTCTTTCCTTACTCAAGGCGGAGCCTTGTTTTAACTCCGACGCAACGGGGACGCTACGCCGAACGAGGGGGGGGTTAATGGATATAGAACTTTTCAAATAAATATTTAGAAATTTCCTCATTATCTTCGTTTATTGCTAATGCTAATGGGTAATTACCTCTCTTGGTTTTTACATGTAAATTAACTCCTTTTGCGACTAGCTTCAAAACCATTTCTTTATAGCCTAAAAAACATGCAGAGTGTATAGGAGCATAATTTTCATTATCTGCTAAGTTCAAATCAGCATTCAAATCTAATAAGAGATTAAATATATCATCCTTTCCCAATAATACTGACAATAACAAAGGGCTAACACCGTCTTTGGTTTGAGAATTTATAAATTTCAATATATCTGGTTCTCTATTTAAAATATCTATTAATCGTTCTGATAACCCAGAATAAACTATACTATGAAAAATTCCCTCGCCTTCGTCATTTACTAAATTTAAATTAGCTCCATTATTCAGGAAAAAAATATATGCCTCACTTCCTTTATCACTGATAGCATATAAAAGTAAAGTATCATTATCTTCGTCTAAAAAACGATAATCAATATTGTGTTGATTTATATGTTTTTCAAGAAAATGAACATCATTACAAGCTATTGCATTCTTTAAATTATCTTCAAAATTGTCCATTTTTCAGTTTTATTTATTTATTCTATAATCTTCATCTAATTGTTTTTTCGTTCTATCCGGAGCTCCTTTATCTTTTGCATCGTGTCCCCCTCTCCTCGCATCTTTTCCTTTATTTTTCTCTAGTTCTTTAGCTTTATATTTAGCATAATCTTCTGATGCAGGCTGATTTGCTCTTTGTTCTTTTCCCGCTTCTCGCGCAGCTTTCTTTGGGTTTATTGGTTTCTCCGACGAAGATGAATTTCCATTAGAACTTGTTTCCGACACTCGTCCTTTTTGGGATGAAAGACTGTTGGCGCCAGAAGTAACCGTACCTACACCATGAACAATTTTTACCCCTCCATCTACAATAGCCGGAACAGAAACAACTGCTGCTGTTCCACCAGAACCAACTGTTGCTGCCGAACCTGCAACAACCTCTGTACCTCCTACGACTGATTCTATAGTACCTATACTTATACTGATGAGATCACCGACGTCCTGTCCTAAATTGTATGCTTTTGCATTGGAATACACACCTGTTTCCCGTAAATTTGTTGTACCTAAAGCAGCATTATCAGTAACAGCTCTAACTGCTCCGTTTGCAAAACTCAAGACTGCACCGCCTGCTGCTTTTGCTGTACTCTTTATTTTTTCCCATGAAGGAAAAGGCCATTCGCCATTAGGATCGGTATATAATAATGGATTATTGAAACAATACGCATACGGCGACCACGAATACCCTTGTTCCGCCAGCGGATCTACAGTCGTAAACCTGCCTATTGCAGCATCCATATACCTTGCTGAGTAGTCATACAGATTTAATCCGTACATCGGATCCAGTTCCTTGCCATTATACTTATATGGCTGGTTCGTACCATTATCATACTTGTCGGCAAAAGCTGTTCCAAACGGGTAATAATGGTTCCACTGGGTTTTTACCCCGTTCTGATTAACAATCATCCGGTTATTTCCCAAATGGTCATTCAAATAGTAATGGTAAACGCCTCCTTCAATATATCCTCCATCCACTAAAACTCTTTTTAGTGAATCGTTTTCATAAATATTTTACCATATACCACACACAGCAAAACTGGCGGGGTTATTCTTTCTATAGCTGATAAAAAATCCTTACATTCGCTTCGGGATATATTATCCCGAAGACAGGCGACTTCAATATCAAATTATTCAAAAACTATCCAGCTATTATCACTAGGATCATCAAAAAAACCAATTTCAGCAATAATTTCAGGATTTCCCGAATCTAAGTTTAATTCTAAATAATTTTTTTCTTCAAAAAAAAGTTTTAAATATCTATTTTGCTCGATATCTATTTGAGTAATATTATTACTAATAAGAGAACATAGCATATCACGATATAATGAATCTCCATACCTAAATATTTTATTATTAATAATAACTGTTGGCCAAATATAAAGAGTCAAACTTGGTCCATCAAAATGTAATTGTACATAATCCTGAACAAACTCGACTGAGCTTAACTGTTCTCCTATCAACTTTTTTTTCAATATAGTTTCCATATTATTTTAATGGTATATGTCCTCTTGGGTCTTTGTTTGAAATTGTTTTACCTGTTTTGGGATCAACAGTTTGCCCTGATTGATTCATATAATTAACTCTTTTACCTTGATTTGAATTAGCATCCATTATCCTAACCCCAGTAGTTCGAGAGTCCATTCCATAACCACCTTTACCTCCTTGATAAACCATTCCTGTTCCTTTATTTGGAGACGTTGGACCCACTGCACCTTTAGGTATAGGGATTGCTTCTCCTTGAGGTGTAACAACAAAATTTGTCTCTTTTACTGATGCTTTACTAACATCAACAACTTTATCTACTGCTTTTGTCCCAGTTTTAACATTATTCACAACTTTTACTGCTCCTTCTAACCCTGCACCAATAAATGATGCAGCTAAACCAACGACCTCTAAGCCTGCAAAAACTTTTTCTCCAACTGTTGATTCTACTCCATTGGTAGATTTCGCAATTACTGTAGCTGTATTAGACAATGGAGAACCAACCGAAAGCATCTCTCCTGTTGTATTTACTGCTGCTGCTAGCTGTTCTGTACGTTGCTGCCCTACTTGGAGATTTGCTAAATCTTGTCTTGCTTTATCTGCTCCCTGTGTATTTGAAGATTGATTTACCCCTAAAAACTTGTCTATTTTAGAACCTAAATTAGTTAACATTTCAATGATTCCATCAATGGGCCCTTCGCCAGTTGGATCAATAAAACGTATTGGGTTATTATAACTATAAACATATGGACTCCATGAATAGTATTCTTCCGCCAGCGGATCCACAGTAGTAAACCTCCCTATTGCACTCTCATAGTATCTTGCACTATAGTCGTACAGGTTCAAACCGTGCATCTGATCCAGTTCTTTGTTGCTGTACTTATATGGTTGCAAACCCTGTTCAGCGACAGTATTCTCAGCAAATGACATCCCAAACGGATAGTAGTGGTTCTTTTGAATCACTGTGCCGCTGGCGTTTACAACTACTCTGTTATTTCCCAAATGGTCGCTTATATAATAGTAATACACTCCGCCCTCATAATAGCCACCATCTATTAATATCCGCTTTAGCGTGTTATTTTCGTAAATGATATTCCCAACGTAATCCGTGGTCTTAGCCATTGTCAGGGAATTTACCGTTATCCCCGAACCGATAACAGGAGCAGTAGAAAAGTTAGGGTTCCATTTCTGTACTACTTTCAGCTTCTGCCCTCCTGCACTATAGGTATATTCGTTCCTTGCCTCTGCAACGGGACTCTTTATATCCATCAATTTCGGTAAATTTAAGGAATTATATTGGATTTCGGTTATCCCTTTATTCAAATCTTTGTTCATCGCCCCGTTGGAATAGTCCTGCCATTATTAGCAACAATGACAGGACTATTTTCTATTATTACTCAAGGCGGAGCCTTGTTTTAGCTCCGACGCAGCGAGACGCTACGCCGAACGGAGGGGTTTATTTGCTCAAATTTGTTTCAATCTTAACTAAACCGCGTTCTTCATACTTATTTTTATAAGTATACCATTCATTTACTTTACATTCTATGGGGATAATTACTAGAGTTTTGGTATTTTCAAACAACTTCCCATTTGGTTTTGACATTGAATAAATAAATAAAGTGTCCATCCGTGCTTCATAATAGATTTCAGGCTGATAGTATACTAAAATATCATTTTCATTTTTATATTTATACATTTGGTTTACAGGATCATAATTCCCAAAAACATCATCAGACTCTATAGGCTTCGAAGAAAAGACAATTGCATCATGTCCTCCAGAAACTCCCCATACAAGAGTTTCCACATATATATTTCCACTCTTTAAATTTATTGTATAATCGTGTTTAATCGTTGAATCTATTGGCTCAAAAAGATCATATATTAAATAAATAGCAATAAAAAAACATATAACTATGAATATCCATTTTTTCATTTGATACAATTTTGATTATTTTTTCTTTGCATCTTTCCAACCGGCAAGACTTCTTCGATATTGATAGTAAATTTCACCATAATATGGTGCAGGTCCATATGTATTTCTAAAAATAACAACATTAACAGCATCCCATTTAGAGAATGCTCTTTGCTTAACATGTACTGCTCCTGCTAATTTTTGAAATGTAGCAAATCCACCTGGGACATTCCCTGATTGCGAAGCATTGTAGCCAGCTAAATAGTTACCTGCAGAACGAGCAGTCGCATATTTTCCATTTAATAATCGTCCCTCTCCATTTGGATAATCTTTTTTAACATCAAATGTTCCACCTGGTTTTGAACCCATTGCAATATCTTTTATATTCATATCTTTTGCTTGCGCTGCCTTCTCAGCAATAATATCATCCCATGATTCTCCAAATTTGATTGTACCAACAACATTAGAATTTTCATTTTCAAGATCTAAAAATTCATCCCAATATTCAGTCTCTCCCATATTAGTGCCATTCTTTGCCAATAATTTATTCCCATCATATGTATCTGCACTTATACCATGCTTAAATACTCCCATATTGTCATCATTATAAACGGCAACCACATGACCTAAAGAGTCTGTATGAGTTGAACATCCATCTGGATCAATGTATCTCAATGGATTATTCATTACATAGGCATACGGCGACCAGCTATAATAACTTTCCGCCAATGGATCCACAGTCGTAAACCTAAAATCATCCTTCCATCGTGCAGAATAATCATACATATTCAATCCGTTTCTTGCGTCCAGTTCCTTGCCATTATATTTATACGGCTGGGCACTTGTTCCCGAGGCATCCGCAAAGGAACTACCGAAAGGATAATACTGCGTACTCTGAACCACCGATGCCGCCGCGTCGGTCACTATCCGGTTGTTGCCCAGATGGTCGTTGATGTAAAAATAGTAATTTCCTGATTCATTATAACCGCCATCGACCAAAATTCTTTTCAACGCGTTGTTTTCGTAAATAATATTACCTACATAATCAGTCGTCTGGCTTTGTGTCAAGGCTGCGGTATTAATCGTTGAGCCTATAACGGGAGAGGTAGAATAATTCGGGTTCCACTTCTGTACGGCTTTCAGCTTTTGCCCTGATGCCGAATAGGTATATTCATTACGCCCTTCGGTGGTCTTATTTTTGATGTCCACCATACGGGGCAGGTTCAGGCTGTTGTATTGTATTTGCGAAATACCCTTGTTCAAGTCCTGCGACATGGCTCCGTTTCTGTTGTAAGTGTACTCGGTAGCTGCATTGCTGTAATCTTTGAAGTCGGCGGATTCAATATAAACGAAGTTGGCTACCGCATCGGTTACTTTTGTCAATTGGTTGCCAATGTGGTCCATTGTCAGGTTA
>NZ_BAAHWU010000076.1:0-10663 GCF_054601275.1 Dysgonomonas reticulitermitis
AAAAAATCTGGGCAGGTGTGCCTTCGCCGACAGTCACCTGCGCGGAAACTGCCCCGCCATAAGCTGTGAGCAGCAGTATAATAATCGTAAGTTTCACTTTCATTTTGTTCATGTATTTATTATATTATGTTTATCGGACTAAGGATAAAGAAGGCTATACAGCTAACTTCCAAATTTTCAGAGGGAAAAATGAAGGTTCGCGCCATAAAAAAAATGGCAAATAATCCGCTTAAACTGTCTGTTCTTTTCATAGAATTGTTCCGTCCTAAAATAACCCGACAAAGAAAACGCCATCCTGCGCTAAAGGATTCCTGCATTTTCAGGCGGGTGTGTGTCAAAAGCAGGACAGCACTATCAATGTGCTACCCTCTTTGTCATCCTGAGTGCAACGAAGGATCTCAACCCTGAGAAACGAGATGTTTCACTCCATTCAACATGACAAAAAGAAAGTAAAAATACTTTTGACACACCCTCATAAAGCAGCGACAAAGATAGATGCCGGTGTTCAAAATATTATTACATATTATGACCTATTATTACACTATTATTACCCATTTTTTACCTATTTTTTACCTATTTTTTACCTATTTTTTACCTATTTTGCAACTAGGGTGATAATTTTCTTTAATTTATTCTTAAAAACTCCTCCTGCATCATATTTATGAACCAAGCTTGCCTATATTAACACGAGAGGCCGGAAGAAATTTCTTCCGGCCTCTCGTGGGCTAAAACAGCCCCTTTTATTTTTCATACATAGATTAAAACTCTTAACCTAAGTAGCCTTTTAATAATTTGCTTCGTGAATTTTGCCTTAAACGCTTGATTGCTTTCTCCTTAATTTGACGCACACGCTCACGTGTCAATTGAAATTTATCACCGATTTCTTCAAGGGTCATTTCCTGATACCCTATACCAAAGAACATTTTGATAATTTCACTTTCTCTTTCTGTCAAAGTTGATAGAGCCCGCTCAATTTCTTGTTGCAAAGACTCATTTATCAACGTACGGTCGGCAATCGGAGCATCATCATTTACGAGTACATCCAACAAGCTATTGTCTTCACCCTCCACAAATGGCGCATCCATTGATATGTGACGGCCTGAAACTTTCAACGAATCGGCAATTTTATCAACCGGTATGTCTAACTGTTCGGCAAGTTCTTCTGCTGAAGGTTTGCGTTCGTTCTCCTGCTCAAATTTAGAAAAAGCCTTGCTGATTTTGTTCAGCGAGCCTACCTGATTGAGCGGCAGACGCACGATACGCGATTGTTCTGCTAATGCCTGCAATATAGATTGGCGAATCCACCATACCGCATAACTGATAAATTTAAATCCTCTGGTTTCGTCGAATTTTTCCGCAGCTTTGATTAGTCCCAAGTTTCCTTCGTTGATCAAGTCAGGCAAGCTTAATCCTTGATTCTGATATTGTTTTGCAACAGAAACCACGAATCTTAAATTTGCTCTTGTAAGTTTTTCGAGTGCCGCCCTATCTCCTTTTTTTATGGCTTGTGCCAACTCGACTTCTTCCTCGACTGTAATCAGGTCCTCACGACCAATTTCTTGCAAATACTTGTCTAAAGACGCACTTTCACGATTAGTAATTGACTTTGTAATCTTTAACTGCCTCATATGTAGATATATACATTTTAATACCCCAAAAATGTCTGCAAATATAGCGAAAAAATGTCATACATCTTCACCTTATTTGATTATTTACAATTGTTTTAAGTTAATAATATAGAACCCTATTTTGTAAGTCTGTATAGACAAATAACGCTTAAGCTAACGTATTGTTTATGCTTAAGCGTTATTTAGCTTTTATCAATATTTATTCACCCAGATCGACAGCATGATATTTTCTTGCACCTGTCGGAGTTATCCCTGAAATGAATAAGGCCTTATCCTGACTATTGGCTGTAGAAGCTATAATACCTTCCACCTGATTTGCTGAAGATACCGGCTGGTTATTTATCTTTTGGATAACGAACCCTTTTACAATACCTTCTTTGTGGAATTTTCCGGTGTTATCAACTCCGGTTACTTCTACACCATAACTGATACCTAAACTTTTCTTTTTATCGTCTGAAAGATCCTTGAATGAAGCTCCCACAGTAGCGATTCCGTCTTCTTTCTTTACTACGGACGTATTACCTGAATTATTCTTAAGCGTTACATCATAAGATTTTGTTGTACCGCCACGCACAATATCTACTTTTACTTTATCGCCCGGACGGAATCTGTTTACCTGATCCTGGAGTTCTCCCGAGGTTCGCACTTTTACCCCATTGATAGTTACAATAACGTCACCTTCCTGTATCCCAGCTTGCTTTGCGGGACTTTGTTCAGCAAAACCGGCGACAAAAACGCCTTCGGTAATTTTAATATCTTTCGTAAGTCGCTGTATCCTCTCTAACTCTGCTCTATCTTCCTCATTTCTGGCCATTTTCGGATCAACTTCTTTTGCCGATGAAATATCCTGAATCAACACACCTAAAACAGCGCGCTGAACTGTTCCATATTCTTTCATGTCGGCAACAACTTTTCCTGCAATAGAAATAGGCACTGCAAACCCATAACCGGCAAAATCTCCTGTCTGGGAATAAATCATTGTGTTTATACCTATCAACTCTCCATTTGTATTCACTAAAGCTCCACCGCTATTACCTCTATTTATTGCAGCATCTGTTTGTATAAAAGATTGGATAGCCTGATTCACACGACTATTTCCCGACATTCCGCCCATACCGGTACGACCTTTGGCGCTGACAATACCAGCCGTCACAGTCGATGTCAGATTAAACGGATTACCTACAGCCAACACCCATTCTCCAACCTTGAGTTTATCAGAGTCTCCGAAAGGAATATAAGGAAATTCTTTCCCTTCAACTTTCAACAAGGCGATATCTGTCTGAGGGTCTGCGCCGACAAGTTTTGCCGTATATTTACTATTATCGTTCAATGTCACCTCTATCTCGGTCGCTTTATCAATTACATGGTTATTTGTGATTATGTAACCATCCTTAGATATAATCACCCCTGAGCCGAAACCTACGCTTGGCTGCGGACTTCCATATTGGTAATCATCTCCTCCTCCAGGGTTTCCGAAGAAGAAATCAAAAGGATCTATCATTCTACGCCTTTGCTGTCCTTGATTTCCGGCCGGCGCTGACGATTTTACCGTAGATTTTATATGTACTACTGCATGGATCGAATTTTCGGCAGCTTTCGTAAAATCAGGATACCCATCCGAAGTCAGCGAGGCTAAACGAACACCGCTTTGATCGAACTCATTCCCGTAATTATAAGAATCAGCCGAACTATAACCACGTTTGTAGTCCAAATAAGTATACATTCCATATGTTGCACCTATACTCACCAATGCAACCACCACATAGGTTGAAATATTTTTCCAAATTTTTTTCATACGCAAGTATTTTTATAGTTTTATTTCAAAATCTGTTTCAAATTTATATACAAAATCCGTACACTTGATACAGCGGAAGTTCATTTTTTAACACTTTTAACCACGTCAAAATTCTTTATTGTTATTTTAACACTATTAACAGACTTTTTGTCAGGATGAAACATATTTTATGGGTCGAAAGCAATATCTTTGGCGTCGAAACAACAGTTAACAAAACAAATGTAACCCGAAACAAACCGACATGGGAATATCGATGCTTATTATTATCGCCGTGTACATCGGATTACTGATGCTTATATCTTATTTCGTCAGTAAAAAGGGAAATGATAATGATGCTTTTTTTCTTGGCAACAAAAAATCTCCTTGGTATATAGTAGCTATTGGCATGTTGGGTGATTCTATATCAGGAGTGACATTTGTTTCTGTTCCCGGAATGGTCGGACAATTTGACATGAGCTACATGCAAATGGTATTGGGATTTTTTCCCGGTTATCTTATTGTTGCTTTTGTTTTACTTCCACTCTATTACAAACTCAACCTGACATCTATTTACGGATATCTGGAAATGCGTTTTGGAAATTTTTCATATAAAACAGGAGCTTCCTTCTTTATTCTTTCACGAATTATAGGGTCGGCATCGAAACTCTACCTGATTGCATTGATTCTGCAAACATTAATTTTTGACCAGTGGAATATCCCGCTTTATGCAACAGTAGCCGGCATAATTATACTCATTTGGGCTTATACGCATAAGAGTGGTATGAAAACTATAGTTTGGACAGATGCCTTACAAACAATATGTTTACTGGCCGCACTTACACTCATTATCTGGCAAGTTGCATCTAAACTCGGTTTTGATTTTTCTCAGGTGATCGATACTGTGCGTACAAGTCAACACAGTCGCATTTTCATTTTCGATGATTGGACATCGAGGCAAAACTTTTTTAAACAGTTCCTTAGCGGTATATTTATCGTGATAGTGATGACAGGTTTAGACCAGAATATGATGCAAAAGAACCTTACGTGCAGAAACCTGAAAGACGCCCGGAAAAATATGGTGACATATGGCTTCGGATTTATACCGATGAATTATCTTTTTCTATCATTGGGTATCCTACTGCTAGCCTTTATTTCCGCACAGGGCATCGCTCTACCTGAAAAATCAGATCAGATTCTCCCTATGCTCGCCACTGAATATCTGGGATTTCCTGTATTAGTCTGCTTTACCATAGGAATTATTGCTGCCTCATTTTCCAATGCCGACTCCGCCTTAACTTCCATCACAACATCAACGTGCGTAGACTTACTCGAGACAGAAAAGAAAGACCCGAAAACATCAAGAAAGATCCGCTCAAGGATACATTTACTGGTATGCCTTGTCTTTTTCACTATTATACTCTTTATAGACCGGATAAACCAAAACAGCATTCTGGATACGATATATAAACTGGCGTCATACACATACGGGCCTCTACTTGGGTTATTCTTTTTCGGATTATTCACTAAAATGAGCATAAAAGATAAATTTGCTCCTGTTGTTTGTATCCTCGCCCCTGCCATCAGCTACCTGACAGAATTTATTTTACTCAGGTTCTGGAACTATCAGGTCGGATATGAGATACTATTACTCAATGGACTATTGACGATAACCGGACTGATCTGTATTTCGCAGCGAAAACTTAACCGAACTAACCTCTAAATTATTTGTTATACTCGTTGAACTATACTCTAAAAAAAATGTCAGTCAAAAGAATATCGCCTTTATTGGCTAAAAAAATATTAAAAAATAACCCGGGACTCCTTTTAGATATCCGCGACACAGAAAGTTTCAATGCAGATCACGATAGTAAAGCTATTCATATTAATCAAGACTCTTTACCAGCCTTTCTGGCGAATACAGACAAAAATATAACTATACTGGTGATGTGTTATCATGGAAATAGTAGCCAAATTGTAGCTCAATTTCTATCGGAGGAAGGTTTTACCGATGTTTACAGCATCGATGGCGGATACGAAATGTGGAATAGCTGAATAATCTATATATTCAAAAAATTCAGCAGTATCTTTTCGCCTACACTACCGCTCTTTTCCGGATGGAATTGAGTAGCATAAAAATTATCTTTATGTAGTGCCGCGCTAAATGGATTTATATAATCGGTTGTCGCTGCCGTATATTCTCCAACAGGCACATAGTAACTGTGGACAAAATAGACAAATTCTCTTTCCATAGAGTTATCAAACATTCGGCTCTTCACGTTAGTGATAGAATTCCAACCCATATGAGGTACTTTGTCCTCATGTTTTTGCGGAACAAAACGTTTTACTTCCGCATCAAATATTTCCAGGCAATCGACATCACCTTCTTCGGAATGCGCACACATCAGCTGCATGCCGAGACAAATACCTAAAACAGGTTGTTTTAATGATGGAATTAAAGCATCTAATCCCAACCGGTGCATATGCCGCATTGTAGTACTTGCCTCTCCCACCCCCGGAAAAACAACTTTATCGGCTTTCCTTATTATCTCCAAATCCGCCGAAACGACAGCATCTATACCCAATCTTTTGAATGCCGACTCTACAGAAAAGATATTTCCCGCATTATATTTGATGATAACAATACTCATTGAGCCTCTAATAACGAATTTATTACTTTCACCATTTCATTAAACTCTTCTACATCGTAAAGTCTTGTCAGCATCACTATCTTACCAGCCTTATCTACAATGACATTACGTGTAATACCGGCCTTCTTATCGGCATACAAGCCAAATATATCTCCATCGGGATCGAGCCCGATAGGGTATGTCACGCCTGTCGACTCTGTAAACTTAAGAACTGTTTCAGCCGGCTCGTCTCTATCGACACCGAATAGTGCAAAATCCGGATTATTTTGGTGTTTCAACCAGATTTCACTTTCTATATGTGGCATTTCCTTTCTGCATACTCCGCACCAACTGGCAGTGAATTGCAGCATAACTACCTTGCCTCTGAGCGAAGACAACTTCACTTTTTGACCATTTGGTAAGCTCATTTCAAAATCGGGAGCAGTATCCCCAACTTTAACTTTATACTGATGTTTGTATTCTTCCTGTGAGAAAAGACTTGCAGCAAAAGACAAAGTAAGCAAGACAAGTAATATTTTTTTCATAACTCTTCTTCTAGTTGTTTATTTAATAGATAACGTCTGAACCATAATGAAAACGGCAATGTGGCTAAAGAGCCTGATGCATCAGCCAGAAAATCATACCAATCGCCGCTTCTTTCAGTAAAATATTCAGCTTGTAAAACTTCTATTAATCCTCCGTAAATAATAGGAACCAATACAGCAAAAGCGACCAGCTTTAGTATTATAATTTTGCCTTTTTTATCATAAATATAATTGAAAGAGGCAACAATAGATAACCCGAAATACATAAGAAAATGTACGATCTTATCCGTTGGGATAAAAAAATCAAATTCCACATCAGGAATATCATTCGTAGGAATAAGGCAGCACAGGTAGAATATAATGACCGCAATAATCATTGGAGGCCATGTATATTTAAAAATTCTCTTCAACATATTGTCTCAAATATAGAGTTCAAAGATAGAGAAATTATTTATCAGGCAGGGATGTATTGTAAACTTTCATTTCACAAATTTTACAATCGAACGCAAGTTGTAGCCGTGTACTATTGTAAATTAAATAAAATGGCTCTTTATAAGGATGTTGGCTACTTTTTTCTTTAGGGCACCAACCTAACGATTGCTTTATACAATGCCGTGTAAACATCAAAGGCACATCTTTTTGAGCTTGTCTTTCAAAAGCCAGTTGGCTTACATGAGACTGATGCTGAACATAAAACTGCCGGCTCCGGTCATTCATTACATTCCCCAAGTAGGTGATATTCTTTACAGGAAATGCATGCGAAGTTTGCTTATTGGGCACTATTTCCTGACGATACCTGATATTTCGCACAGACAGCAATTTATCCGTCAACAACCTTCGCCATTCAGACAATACCGAAGCGGGGATAAACCAACTATTGCTCCTATTTGCATTCACACGGGCAACCTTAAATATTGTTGTACCCGTTTTACTTAGATTATGATATATATTTTCGGTTTGATCTTTTTGTGCTATCTGTTTTTCGTAATCGAAGTTCAAAACGGCATAGTTGTCGTCCTCGTCTGTTATTTGCAGGGAGTAGCCAAACGGAAGTTCATTGACATCAATCGTAACTTCAATTTTCCGTTCCGCCGACTTTTTAGACAAAAGCTTTTCAAATTCGTGATCATGGTTACGATATACAAAAGTTCCCTTTTTCAGATTCGGTAAAGCAGACGGATAAATAAATCCACCCTCTACCCTATTAACATGAACCCCTTCTAACTCTTTCTTATTATTGAAAAAACAAAGACCGTCCCCGTTATTTATTTTATGTGTGGTATTTATCTTTATAAATTTCGTAGTTACATCTGTAATTCTGCCAATCGGCTCACCTACCGATTTAGGTGAATCTAACGACCATATATCCTTATCGCGCCCATTGAGGAAATATTTGGTAAATCCCCTGTTGAAACTTTTTTCGAGATTGGGAGTAAACATGTAAGTAGAACTTCCGGAAGAAGCTTTTTGATATTCAGGATACTTCCGGAATATTTCATCCAGTCGTTTGCGATAATAGGCGACCACATTTTTGACGTATGACATATCTTTCAGCCGCCCTTCTATTTTAAAGGATGTAGCTCCGGCTTCTAACAAATCCTCCAGGTTTTCAGATAAATTGAAATCCTTCATGGATAAGAAATGCTTCTTAGCCATTATTTCTTCCCCTTCAGCATCAACTAATGTATAAGGCAATCGGCAATACTGCGCGCAAGCTCCCTTATTGGCGCTTCGCCCGGAAAGGGCTTCACTCAGGTAACATTGTCCGCTATAACATACACATAATGCGCCATGAACAAAAACCTCCAAAGGAGTATTTACATGCGAGGCTATTTCCTTTATTTCATCGATGTTTAATTCTCGCGGAAGTACTATTTGGCGAAATCCTGCTTTTTCCAGAAACTTCACTTTTTCCACACCCCTGTTATCCATCTGCGTACTGGCATGCAGAGCTATCGGAGGCAAATCGAGCATCGTTATCCCCATATCCTGTATTATCAGGGCATCCACCTTAGCTTCACGATATAATTGCCAAATCAGTTTTTCGGCATCTTTCAGTTCTTTATCGCTAAGGATAGTATTCAGGGCAACATATACTTTGGCATTATACAAATGAGCATATTCAGCTAACGCCTTTATATCCTCCAACGTATTTCCGGCAGCCGCCCTTGCACTAAATTTAGGCGCACCGATATATACGGCGTCGGCGCCATGATTGATGGCCTCGATACCACACTCCAGATTCTTTGCCGGAGCCAACAATTCTATTTTTCGGACTTTAAGCAAGGTGTTTGATTGAAATAATTACAAAATTACAGATTATACAAAAACAAAGCAATAGATTTTTACAAATCAAAATAATAAGCTCATGCAACTTTTTACATCTTTTCGCATCATATATATATATAGCCATTAAAAACCTGATAAGATGAAAAAAGTGTTAGCTGTCTTCTGTACTATGATGTTATTATTTTCTTGTTCATCTGACGACAAGGGTATTCCTCTCGATTTAATCGGTACATGGAAATTACAAGAAATAAATAATGATCCGGGAGATGGAAGCGGTACTTTCCAAAAGGTCGAAAGCAACAAGACGTTGATATTTAAGAAGAACCTCGAGATCACGTCAAACGGCTCCCTTTCTGAAAACACGATTGATTCAAATTCTTCTAGTCACGGAGTATATAGAATTACCGAAAATTCAGAGGCATCAGGAATTATTACACCGTCCAAAAGCAAACATTTATCTGTTGAGATTCATTTCGAAATTAAAAATTCGGTCTTGTATGTATACTATCCTTGTATTGAAGGCTGTGTTGCGAAGTATACTAAAAAATAAATCTTTTGACACACCCTCTTTTATTTTTGATTCATCAGATCAAGTTCTCCTAAATCTTTAATCTTGGTCTTATCATATGGAGTTTCCTGATATACAAAATAATTCAACCAATTATTAAACAGAAGATTCCCATGCCCCGACCAAAGAACGACAGGAGGATTGGCAGAATTATCATTTTTATAATAATTGAGAGGCTTTTTTATATCCATCCCTTTCTCCATATCCCTTATATATTCATTATGAAGGGTGTATGGCGCGTATTCAGAATGTCCTGTCAAATAAAATTCTCTTCCTCCCCGCGAAGTTACTATACCTACACCAGAATCGTCAGACTCTGAAAGTATTTTTAATTCATCGTGTTTCAATATATCATCGCGCATAACAGTCGTATGGCGACTATGAGGAATATAGAATTCGTCATCGAATCCACGAAACAGAGGAAAACGTTTATCGTGAACAATATGCTTGAATACCCCGAACATCTTTTCCGGAAGCGGTACTTTCTTCACTCCATAGAAATGATGCATAGCTGCCTGCGCAGCCCAGCAGATATACAAAGTGGATGTAACATGTACTCGGGCCCAATCGAAAATAGATGATATTTCTTCCCAATAATAAACTTCTTCAAAATCGAGCAATTCTACGGGTGCGCCTGTAATAATCATGCCATCATAGAAATAGTCCTTTATATCGTCAAATTCTTTATAGAACATAGACAGATGTTCCTCAGATGTGTTTTTGGAAAGATGCGTTTTCAATTTCAGAAATTCGACCTCTACCTGCAAAGGGTTATTCGACAGCAACCTTATAAGATCGGTCTCCGTCATTATTTTTATTGGCATGAGATTGAGAATGAGCACACGCAAAGGACGTATATCCTGCTCGTCTGCACGCAACTGGCTCATCACAAAGATATTCTCTTTTTTAAGGATCTCTATTGCCGGAAGATTATTTGGTATATTTACTGGCATTGCTTCATCTTAATTTATAAAGCAAAGTTATAAAAAATACAGAATAAAAGGTCATTCACCTTTCACTATAGTCAGCAGCTGTTGTTTTGCCTTTCCTGTTTATCCTTATTTATTAACAATACCTAATAACAATATGACAGCCAGAAGGTAACTAAGTAATGGAAAGTATTTATTACAACATAATTTTCGTTTTTGTCATGCTGACGATAGGAAGCATCTCTTGTCAGTTCCGCTTTTAAGGAACAAGATCCTTCGTGCCTCAGGATGACAAAGAGAATG
>NZ_BAAHWU010000077.1:0-10262 GCF_054601275.1 Dysgonomonas reticulitermitis
GTTATCCAAACCAAATGTACTTGCAACCTATTGACATTATGTGTACTGCTGCGATTTTCCATTAACGTTGTACTTATGTAAGAATTTTAAACATTTATAGAAGCTAAAGCCTTGCACTAAAGTACATGGTTTTAACTAGCGAACCTGAAAAATAAAAAAATAACAGAGTGGACAATTCGTATATTTTTTCTTGCCAAATCGTAATTCGAGGTATTTTTTAGTGACAATTCGTCAATTTTTCCTCATACCGGATTACTATTTGACAGTAAAACAAGGTTATTATTTATTGATTTTCAGGCGATTATTTTATTCGCGAGGTTAAAAGAGAAAAAATCGGGGAATTTCAGGTATATTCGCAAGCGGAAAAAGATGTTTAAAATGACAATATATTTCCCCCCGCTCGCGCAGACGTGTTTGTTGCACAACTATAAGTTTTAATCATGTCCAAAATTCTCATTTTAGATTAAAGTATTCATTTTATGCAGGCAAGAAGGTAATTCCCATGGTTTGTCGCAAATACAGCCTGCATCCAGTAATTCCACAGGCGGATACAGGATAGTCTTAGATACCATACCACCGAATACTTCTATGCATAAGTATCTAGCAGGAAATCATCCTTAAATCCTGTTAAAAACGGAAATTCAAAATAAGCGCTTTTGTTATCATTATTCCTGTTAAAAAGTGCACATATTTATGATAACAGGTTGTTATCATAAATAGAGGCATATTTTGTTATCATGATACCTAACCGACCGATGTCCGACCGGAGGTCTCAATCCTCCGCTGATCCTTCGGTAAATAAACAGTTTTAACATAAATCCTCCACCAAATCCTCCGGTGATCCTCCGATCGCCGTTTTGATAATGGACTAATTTTTAGGTTATAATAATCTGTCTTTTTTGTTTTGCCCCTCAATCATAGGCTAAATATTTTCAGTTTCATCTACAAAAATAACAATATCTTTCTGATAGTTTACAATCCATATGTAAATTTATAAAGACATGGATATACAAAAAACAATCCCTTAAATCTCCTGCAACAAAAAAAGTCTATCTTTGTTATATATTTTGACTTCAACTAAAAATAGACATGAACTATTTCAATTATAAAAGACGTGCGTCATCTGTGGCCAGAATAGGTGATACACCTATCGGTGGCGAGAATCCTATCCGGATACAGTCAATGACTAATACGAATACAAATGATACGGAGGCCAGCGTCGAACAGGTGATTAGAATCGTGCAGGCCGGAGCCGACTATGTCCGCCTGACTGCGCAAGGAGTGCGCGAAGCCGAAAATCTCAGGAATATAAAAGAAGTGGTCAGAGGGAAGGGGTATACAACTCCTTTGATAGCCGACATACACTTCAATCCTCGCGCTGCTGAGGCAGCTGCTAAAATTGTAGAAAAAGTACGTATCAATCCCGGGAACTTTGTCGATCGTGTAAAGACTTTTGAAACATTCGAATATACCGGTGAGGAATACGCTCTGGAAATAGAAAAGATAAAGGCAAAATTAGCACCTCTTTTAGATATATGCAAAGAACATAAAACAGCCATACGTATCGGCGTGAATCATGGTTCTCTTTCCGACAGGATTATGAGCCGTTATGGCGATACTCCCGAAGGCATGGTGGAGTCGTGCATGGAATTTCTGCATATATGCCTCGAAGAAGATTTTACAGATATTGTAATCTCCATGAAAACCTCTAATACGGTTGTAATGTCAAAGGCCGTGCGCCTGCTGATTGCCCGTATGGAAAAAGAAGGACTTGCTTTTCCTTTGCATTTGGGAGTTACCGAAGCAGGTGACGGAGAAGACGGCCGCATCAAGTCAGCCGTAGGCATAGGCTCTTTGCTTTCTGACGGGATAGGCGATACGATCCGTGTCTCGTTGAGTGAAGACCCCGAGTTTGAAGTGCCGGTTGCCCGGAAGTTGGTCGCATATATCACCCAAAAGGCAAATCATCCTGAGATAGTGGCAGAAGCCTGCCCAAAATATTCTCCGTTTTCTACCGACAGAAGGGAAACTTATGTGGCAGAAAATATTGGAGGAGATAACCTGCCGGTAGTTATATCCGATCGTTCGCAAGGAAATTTTGAATTGAATAGTCATTTCTTGCCCGATTATATCTATGTTGGGACAGAATTACCTATTGCAGCCCCGCGTGCGATACCATCTATTATCGATGTTGAGGGCTGGAAGGGCGAGAAAAATACATATCCTTTGTTTAATATATCAAACCGGAACGGAATAAAAGAGAATCCTGCGTCTGTAAAATTCTTTAAATTATCATATCCGGAATTAGATAAGAGTGTTATAGATCTATTGAGATCAGACAAATCAATAGTCCTTATCGTGTCTACAAATCATATAAACGGGCTTGGAGAACAGCGTGCTGTAGTCCATGCCTTGATGATTAATGACTGCGATACACCTGTTATCTTTAATCGCCATTATACAGAAAATGAAACGGAAGACTTACAGATAAAGGCCGCCGCCGATCTCGGAACGCTTTACCTGGATGGCTTTGGAAATGGTATTATGCTGCAAAATGAAGGTGCGATTCCTTTAAAAAATGTCGATGCTTATATGTTCGGTATTTTGCAGGCGTCGCGTATTCGAACAAGTAAAACGGAATATATCTCCTGTCCGAGTTGCGGACGTACACTATTCGATCTGCAAACCACAGTAGCGCTGGTAAAAGGTGCAACATCCCATCTCAAACATCTGAAAATAGGTGTAATGGGCTGCATCGTTAACGGACCGGGCGAAATGGCAGATGCTGACTATGGATATGTAGGCGCAGAAAAAGGTAAAATCTCTTTATACAAAAAGAAAAACCTGATAGAGAAAAATATCCCGTCTGAATTTGCTGTGGAAAGATTGGTGCAACTTATCAAAATAAACGGAGATTGGGTAGAACCTGAAATTTAGTAACATAATAAGGGCTTGACCCTTTGGTTATTCCGGAAATATATTTATCTTTGCATCCGCTTTGCGTAATCTCTGACGGGAGAGACTCGTGTATATTGCGTATTTTAACAACAAAACCATCATATAATCATGGACTTAATTAAAGTTGCAGAAGAAGCATTCGCTACAGGAAAAGAGTTTCCTGAATTTAAAAGTGGCGACACAGTGACTGTTGCATACCGTATCAAAGAAGGTAACAAAGAACGTGTACAGCAGTACCGCGGTGTAGTTATCAAAATTTCCGGACATCTGAATAAAAAACGTTTCACTGTTCGTAAAATGTCTGACAACATCGGTGTAGAAAGAATTTTCCCTATCGAATCTCCATTTATTGACAGTATCACTGTAAACAAAGTGGGTAAAGTTCGTCGCGCTAAATTGTATTACCTTCGTGGTCTTACAGGTAAAAAAGCGAGAATCAAAGAAAAGAGAGTTAATACAAAAGCTTAATACTCTTTTTGAAAAAAGATATAGGAGTCTGTCTATACCAAGGCAGGCTCTTTTTTTGTCTGTGATTATATATGAAAAATTTGATGCAATGGAAATTATAAATCGCTTCTTTTAGCTGAAAATATCTACCGGTAGCCCGGCCTATTTTTCACCAAATTATTTTTACCTTTATTTTTTCGTACAGGATTTCCTGTTTACGAATTAGATTTATTTCCAAATTAGATTATATGAAAGACTTTATTATATCGGAATCAAAAAATGAACAAGCCGTCCTTGTGGGGCTTATTACACAAGAGCAAACCGAAGAGCAGGTGAGAGAGTATCTCTACGAACTGGCATTTCTGGCTGATACCGCGGGTATCGTTCCGGCAAAAAACTTCACCCAAAAAATGGATAAGCCTAATCCTGTAACCTTTGTGGGAACCGGAAAGCTACAGGAGATAAAACAATATATGGAAGACAACGAGATAGGCCTTGTTATTTTCGACGATGAGTTGTCTCCTAAGCAGATACGTAATATCGAGAAAGAGCTACAGGTAAAGATCCTTGACCGTACAAGCCTTATCCTCGACATTTTTGCTATGCGTGCGCAAACCGCATATGCAAAAACTCAGGTGGAATTGGCGCAATATCAGTATCTGCTACCTCGATTGACCCGTCTATGGACTCACTTAGACCGCCAGCGGGGAGGAGGCGTAATGATGCGTGGCGTTGGTGAAACCCAGTTGGAAACCGACCGCCGTATCATTTTAAATAAAATTTCCTTTCTGAAAGAGGAGTTAAAGGCCATTGACAAACAAATGGCGTCGCAACGCAAAAATAGGGGCAAAATGGTGCGGGTTGCCCTCGTTGGATATACCAATGTAGGAAAATCAACATTAATGACTCTGCTGAGTAAATCGGAAGTTTTTGTTGAAAATAAACTGTTCGCTACTTTAGATACGACTGTGCGTAAAGTGATTATCGAAAATCTGCCTTTTCTTTTGTCAGACACTGTCGGGTTTATACGTAAGTTGCCAACGAATTTGGTCGAATCGTTCAAATCTACTCTTGACGAAGTGCGCGAGGCTGACTTGCTATTGCATGTAGTAGATATATCTCATCCCAATTTTGAAGAGCAAATCGAAGTCGTGAAAAGCACTCTCCTGGATATTGACAAGAACGAAAAACCAACGATTCTTGTATTTAATAAAGTAGATGCTTTTACTTACAAACCAAAGGATGAAGACGACCTGACTCCTAAAACCAAGGAAAATGTTTCGCTCGAAGAACTTGAGCGGTCGTGGATGAATAAGATGCACGACGACTGCATTTTTATCTCTGCCAGAAACAAGGTGAACATAGATGAACTGAAAGAAAAAGTTTACAACCGGGTGAAAGAGATACACATCGAGCGTTATCCTTACAACGATTTCCTGTTCCAGAAATATGATGATGAAACAGAATAACGATGCGGAAAGCGGTTTCACATATTAAAGAATCATTGTATACGTATTATCCTGAAAGTGAAATTTCGGGATTTACGCGTATTATTACAGAGCATATAACCAAGAAATCCTATCATCAGGCATTATTGGCAGAAACGGAATTTCTGCCGGATCAGCAACAACAGATCAATTCTATTATTGAACGGCTGAAAAAATACGAACCCATCCAATACATCTTGGGAGAAACAGAATTTTTCGGTCTGCCTTTTCGTGTTAACGAGAATGTGTTGATTCCACGGCCTGAAACTGAAGAGTTAGTCGAGCTAATCCTGAAAGAAAACGATAAAACAGGACTATGTGTTTTGGATATAGGAACCGGTAGCGGCGCTATTGCTATCTCGTTGGCAAAGCATATGAAAGATGCCGACGCCTCGGCTTGGGATATATCTTATAAAGCTCTCGATGTGGCCACATCAAATAGTAGGATAAATTCGACAACAGTTTCTTTCAAACAGGCAGATGTCCTGTCTGACTATCCACAGGATAAGAAATTCGATATTATTGTAAGCAATCCTCCATACGTTCTTGAAAATGAAAAAGAGTCGATGGAACAAAATGTCCTCGATTACGAACCCCATGTAGCTCTTTTCGTACCCGATAACGATCCTTTACTATTTTATAAACGGATAGCCGATATTGCGAAAGAGTTGCTCAATACGGGAGGGAAACTGTATTTCGAGATCAATCAGGCCAAAGGAAAAGAGGTTGCGGATATGCTGAGAGGAAAAGGCTTCACAGATGTAGCCATATTTCAGGATCTGAGTAAAAAAGACAGGATGGTCAGGGCAATCTTAAACGATAAGTAAATATGAAACTATCCGAACCCCAAGCCCTCAACCGTGTTGCCGCTTATTGTTCCAGAGCAGAACGGTCGGAGTTCGATGTGCGGAAAAAGCTTGTAGCATGGGAGCTTTCCGAAGATGCCGGCAAACGGATCATAGACCGTCTTAAAAAAGAGAAATATTTGGATGACACCCGGTTTGCACGGAGTTTCATCAACGATAAGCTGAATTTTAATAAATGGGGACGGACTAAGATCGTTTACGAACTCAAAAAAAGAAAGATTCCGGAATCTGTTTATAATTCTATTCTGGAAGAATTATCAGGAGATGAATTTGAAAAACAGTTGATGCATATCCTTTCTGTAAAGATCAAGTCCGTTAAAGGGAAAAACGACTACGACAAGAAAACGAAGCTTATCCGCTTCGCTCTGGGCAGGGGCTTTACAATGGATTTAGCGATCAAATGTGTAAATAAACTTATGGGAGATGATTATGAAGAATATACTCCATAGTTTCCTTAGCCTGTTTTTCCCTGATCTCTGTGTTGTTTGCAGAGAAAGGCTTATCGATGGTGAGCAGCACATCTGCACAGATTGCTTGTTATTACTTCCTAAGACCAATTTTCATTTACAGGCTGACAATCGTTTGGAACAGTTTTTCGCCGGGCGGGTTCCTTTTGAGCGAGCGGCTGCTTTTGCATACTTCATAAAGGGTGGAAGCCTCCAGCAGATTATACACGAATTAAAATATAAGCGTAACCCCGATATCGGATATTTTATAGGGAAACTTAGCGGAGAAAATATAAAGGGAAGCGAATTTATCCGCTCTGTCGACTTTTTAGTCCCTGTGCCTTTGCACCCTAAACGGCAGAAAGAAAGAGGTTATAACCAGTCTTTGAAAGTTTGCGAAGGACTATCGGAGGTAACAGGGATTCCCGTCAATTCAGGAACATTAATCCGTACGGTAAATAACCCATCACAAACGAAGAACTCTCGCTTTGACCGATGGACAAATGTAGAGGATATTTTCTCCTTGTCAGATAGAGATACTTTTATCAATAAGCATATCCTGTTGATAGATGATGTTATTACGACAGGCTCCACCATAGAATCCTGTGCCAAAGAAATTCTAAAAAGTGAAGGATGTAAAATAAGTATTTATGCTGTTGGTACGGCAAATTAAAAACTGCCGTGACAGGTCGGTTTATTATTAACATTTTATAAAAAGATCGGCAAAATATTAATAACTTTGGTCAAATTTCTTTACAAAAGATATATTTGAATGGAAAACTTACAACAAGCGACGGATGATTTTATCGAGGCCATGTCGTCTCCATTGTCTTCAAATGAAGAAGTGAATTCTCTTTTACAAGGATGTTTTAAACATTTGGCGGATGCAAGTAAAGAGGATGTGAACTTCTTTATGAATAGTCGTAGCTTTACTGTTCAACGAACCTTTAAAAACCTGAGAGCAAGTATAGAAATAGAGGAAGAATTAACTTCCGAAGAAATAGATAATTGGCTGAGATAAGTATGGAGAAAACGATCTTTTATACCCCTGATATACTTACTGATTCGGAGTTGCCCTTTGAGGAAGCCCGGCATTGTATAAAAGTATTGAGAAAAAAGGAAGGTGATGAAATCCTTTTGGCAGATGGGAAAGGTAATTTCTATGACGCGGAGATTATACAGGCAAACCCGAAGCATTGCATTGTCAATATTGTAAAATCAATTCCTCAGAAGAAAAACCGGAATTTCAATTTACAGATAGCATTTGCTCCGACCAAAAATATGGATCGTGTAGAATGGTTCGCCGAAAAAGCGACAGAAATAGGAATAGACTGTTTCTCCCCCATTCTCTGTCAACACTCTGAAAGAAAAGAAATAAAACTTCAGCGCATTGAGAAAATACTTGTGTCGGCAATGAAGCAATCGCAGAAAGCGTACCTCCCCCGATTGGATGAAATGCAATCTTTCTCCCAATTTGTAAAACAGGAATTTGACGGACAAAAATTTATAGCACATTGTTATCCGCAAGAAAAACCGATTCTGAAAGAGGTTTATAAAAAAGGGATGAATGCACTTATATTAATAGGTCCCGAAGGTGATTTTTCCGAAAAAGAGGTGGAAGAAGCGATTCTCTCGGGATTTCAACCTATTTCGTTAGGGGAGAGCCGCCTCCGGACAGAAACAGCGGCATTGGCGGCATGCCATGCCGTTCATGTCTTAAACTGGTAATTACCAGCTAATTAAGTTCCAATTAAGGTAATTATAAGCAACCCTGTGCAAACAGCGCCAATGGTGGCAACTAATCCCGGCAGCATAAAGGAATGGTTCAGTACCCATTTGCCGATGCGGGTAGTACCTGTGCGGTCGAAGTTAATAGCAGCAACTACTGTAGGATAGTTGGGGAGGAAAAAGTATCCGTTTACCGTAGGGAAAAGAGCGATCAACAACCAAGGCGAAATTCCAAGGGCTATTCCTAAAGGCATCAAAGCCCGTACTGTAGCCGCTTGGCTATATAGTAGGATGGACATGACAAAAAGCGCTATACCAAATACCCAAGGCATAGAAGTCACGATTCCTTCGATAGAGGAGCGCAATTGGTACATGTTCCCATTAATGAAGGTATCTCCCATCCATGCAATACCGAAAATGGCAACTACGGCTTGCATGCCGGCCACAAAAACCGATCCTTGAGCAGCCTTTATCCCGTTAGTCCTGGTAGTAAGAAGGATCAACGCAGCGGCAGACAGCATTAGTATCTCAATTATTATGGGCATATTCATTGTTTTATCGCCTAATTGCCTGAGTCCTTCAACAGACCCGAACAGGATAATGAGAGCGGTGGCCGATATAAAGATCAATACAGAAAGTCCGGCTCTACTCCTGACAATATATTCCTTTTTGCTTTCAGTTTTATTTGTGTCAAACATTCCGGCTTTTAATCTTTCCATATATTCGGAATCTTCATGCAATTCTTTTCCCATACGCATACTTACAAGAGCTCCTAGCAAAACACCGGCCAAAGTAGCAGGTACACTTATCATTAATATATTTAGTAATGAAATATTATATCCGGCAAGCATACTTAACAAGGCTACAGTTGCGGCTGATATGGGGCTGGCTGTTATTGCCTGTTGAGATGCTATTACGGCTATTGACAACGGGCGTTCGGGACGTATATTTGTCTCGCGTGCAACTTCCGCTATCACCGGAAGGACGGAATATGCAACGTGTCCTGTTCCTGCGACAAAAGTAAACAGATACGTTACCATAGGACTCAGAAGTGTGATTCGTTGGGGATGTTTACGAAGCAGTTTTTCCGCTATCGCCACCATCAGGTCCAGGCCTCCGGCAGCCTGCATACATCCCGCGGCTGCTATTACGGCAACTATCATCAGCATTACATCGATAGGAGGCGATGTTGGTTCCAACCCAAAACCGAAAACAAGGACTGCCAGCCCCAGCCCACCCATTACACCTAACCCGATACCTTGCAGACGAGCGCCTATAATTATAGCAACAAGTACGAAAAGAAATTGTAGAAGCATATTTGTATTTTAAAATTATATAAATATAATATTAAGTTTTATAAAATATTTATTGTCGCGTCTGATTGTTCAGTTTATATATTCATTTTACATTCGTCATCAATTATTACTTATTCATTTTTAACTAAAAAGTAACAAACCTCTACAGTCATCAGTCAACAGTTATCAGTAAGCAAGGCCTTTTCGTCATTGCGAATTCGAAGAATCGGCGGAGCCAACAGGAGTGAAGCAATCCAGAGTATTGATTATTAATGGATTGCTTCGGGCGAACCCTCGCAATGACGTGCGACAGTCATCAGTCAACAACTCGTACCTCGTATCTCGTCTACTCGTAACTTTTTAACTAAAAAGTAACAAACTCTACAGTCAATTAGCCATTAGCCGTTAGCCCCTTGCTTGCGCGGCTACCCTCTTTGTCATCCTGACCGCAGGGAAGGATCCCGATCCCCGGGAGACAGAAGATGCTTCCTATCGTCAGCATGACAAACCGGAATTTAACTAAAAAGTAACAAACCTCTACAGTCATCAGTCAACAGTTATCAGTAAGCAAGGCCTTTTCGTCATTGCGAATTCGAAGAATCGGCGGAGCCAACAGGAGTGAAGCAATCCAGAGTATTGATTATTAATGGATTGCTTCGGGCGAACCCTCGCAATGACGTGCGACAGTCAACAGTCAACAACTCGTACCTCGTATCTCGTCTACTCGTAACTTTTTAACTAAAAAGTAACAAACTCCACAACTATTTTTTAGCCGTTAGCCCTTGCTCGCACGGCTACCCTCTTTGTCATCCTGACCGCAGGGAAGGATCCCGATCCCCGAGAAACAGGAGATGCTTCCTATCGTCAGCATGACAAACCGGAATTTAACTAAAAAGTAACAAACTACTACAGTCAACAGTTATCAGTAAGCAAGGCCTTTTCGTCATTGCGAATTGAAAATCGGCGGAGCCAACAGGAGTGAAGCAATCCAGAGTATTGATTATTAATGGATTGCTTCGGGCGAACCCTCGCAAT
>NZ_BAAHWU010000078.1:0-10065 GCF_054601275.1 Dysgonomonas reticulitermitis
GGCCCAAATCAAGAAAGTACTTGAATGGTTGAAAGTTCCTCTGGAAGCAGAAGTTTCGATTACCGTCATTACCCGTCCAATAGAATCATACAAGAAACAAGAACAGATAAGAAAATGTATTGAAACTCTTCAACCAAAATTAACGATCATGCAAGAACCGGACATCTATCAGAAGTATATCATTATAGATAATCGGCTCGTTTGGTATGGAAGCATCAATCTCTTTGATTTTGGAAATTCGGATGATACCATCATGCGATTGGAATCAAGAGAGTTAGTAGATGAATTGAAGACCTCTAGCCGTAAATCTAGTTTATAGGCTAAAAACTTGTTTTTACGATGATTGAACAATTGTCGGATTCTATTTTGAAGGGAATTGTAGAGGATTTAAAAAGTATCTATCGAAGATTCTGAGAAATAATATGTATTTACATCAAAAAGAGAAAAGATTAATAATTGAGAGAATAATCTTTTTTTGCTTGCTTGATTCATAAAAAAGAATGCATATCTTTGCCTAAAGAGTTATTTGAATCTTTGAAAATAAAGCAGAACAAAGTATCCCGGTTGTTTCTAAATCGTTACCTGTCAAGAAAAAGAGAGTTATAACTTGCTTGTTTTCAGCCGAGAATAAAAATTCATGTGTCTTCTTATATGAAAGGAAAGCGTTTTTTCTATCCCGCAAAGCTTAGCTATCTCTTTCAGCAGTTTATTGATTTTCATTTGGCAATAGACATTGAATACCAAATCGCCATTTGAAAAATTCTTATACCTGTCAATAATCCGTAGCGGAATATCCAACAGTTTGACATTAAACGGGATACCTGTTTTCTGGCGGGACTTAGAAATCCATTGGCTACCGTCTTCTTCTGTAATAATTTCTTTCCAAGTTAGATTTTTTAAGTCAATGTAGGATATACCTGTGAATGAAGCAAACACAAACATATCACGAACAAAATTCAGATTTGGGGATTCAATCGGGGTAGAAATAAGCTGTTGAAACTCATCCGCAGTCAGAGAACGGATTTGAAACTCCGGTCGTGTCAGCTTGTAACCAAAAAACGGCGGGTAGTTGATTGAATTCTTGTGTAATGCCTTGCGTGATGCGGATAAAAGTTGAACAATAACACAATTAACCGATGCGGCTTTTAGTTTTCGTTCTACCCGCAAATAGAAGTCAAAATCTTCAATGAAAGGCAAATCTAATTGTGAAAGTGGAATATCCCTAACACTATATTTTTCTTTGAGGAAGCGTTTGAGATGCCTGTAGGTATTGACGTATTGCAGGTAACTTGACTGTTTTCGGTCAATACCAATCCTCGAATGAAACTCCTGCATAATTTCTTCAAACAGGACAAGCAAAGTTTTCTGCGTGCTTGCAATACCCTGAAAAGCGTTTTTTACTTCCTGCGCTGTAATTTTTCCTGTGCGTTTCAGGATTTCCGAATAATGGGAATGAATAGAAAGGTTAATTTTGTTGATTTCCCTGTTCAACTCGGTAGCAATCTTGCTTTTACCGGTTGCCCGCCCTGATTTGACATTCCAAAGTCTTTCATCAACTTTCAGTTTGCTGCTGAATTGGGCAATGCTCTTGCCGATGATGATTTTCCCGACAATCGGGAAAACCGGATTGTCATTGGCAACTCTTTTTTGTTCTCGTTTGAGGTAAAACGATACCTTTAAATTTTCGTTCATAAACTCACACTTTTGAAGTTATAAAATTACTTTATTTGTGAGTTATCTGAACAATGTAAACAGCAGACAAACAGCGTTATAGCAAGCCAACGGATGACACTGTTTTGCCGGATTTTGCTCTGTCCCGAATAGGTAACGGATAAGAAACGGAACGTTTGCTTTTTTATGCCGAAAACGGCATTTTAGCTAATCGGCAACGAAAGCCAACTGAAGACAAATCTGCTGATTTCTATTGGATTACCTTATTCTGCTTTTGGGTGCTTTTTTTGAGGTGGGTTTGCAAAATTACGAATAAATTTATACCCTAACATATATTGTTCAGGTAAAATTTTATTTGATCGTAAGTTTCCTTTAATGTTTCGTTTTCCTTTTTGAGGATAATAAAATCATATATTTTTCGATCCGGTTCAGATATACCTACGCAGAACTCAGAAGTATTTTGCGCTAAAAGGTATGTAAATGCATTGCTATGTGTTGTAGTTAAGTCAATCAGCGTATCATATGGCAAAGATTTAAATTCATCTATCACCGGGGATGATAATATTTTCAGAAGCGACATTTCATCCTGTCTAATTACTTTTACGTTAATAGGAAAAATAGTAATATCTGCATCTTTTTTCTGTGGATAGATTGTCCACATAATCACTTTCTTTCCTTTTTGTTCCAGATCTTGAGCAATCTGGCTGATAATTTCCCAATCAGAATATGAAAAGAATATCAGGACATTATGCATACTCTTCATGTTCTTCAGAGCATGCTTTCTTTTATTATTTTTAAAAGCAGAATCTATTTTCCTCTTTATCAAAAAATCAAACATAGATGCAAATCAATATTTTACAAATTTTATTATGAAGTTGTCTAGACTTTTCAACTTTTACCCTCTTTTGTCATTTTGAGGAACGAAAAATCTCCTTTTCGAGATGTTTCACTATCGTTCAACATGACAAAGAGGATAAGAAATGAGTAAAAAAGTCTAGTTTACAAAAAGTCTAGACGACTTCTATTGTATTTTTCTTTCAGAAAATAAATTCTGCCTCCTTCGGTTATTCTATTTATAATTTTCTGGCTCCGTCTTTAATTATAACATCATATACTTTAGGTTTGATCCTGAATTTCTGTTCATAGCTTTCTGTCGCCCGTTTAATGAACCCATCGTACAATTCATTTTTCACAAGGTTGATTGTACAACCTCCAAAGCCACCGCCCATTACACGAGATCCGGATACTCCACATTCGCGGGCTATGTCATTCAGAAAATCCAGTTCCTCGCAACTTACTTCATATTTTCGGCTTAGTCCTATGTGCGTCTCGTACATTTTTTTACCTACTGTTTCGTAGTCACCTGTTTCCAAAGCCGCACAAGCATCGAGCAAGCGTTGTATTTCTTCTATGACAAACTCTGCGCGGATATAGTCTTCAGCACTCACTTCATTAGCCACTTCTTTCAGCATATCGAGGTTTGCGTCACGAAGCAGTTCCACTTCAGGATGGCGTTTTTTGATGGCTGCCGCTACATTTTCACACGAATGACGACGTTTGTTATAAGCTCCTTCTGCCAAATTGTGGGAAACACATGTATTTACCAAAACCAAACGGTAGCCTGCCGGATTGAATGGTACATATTGATATTCTAACGAACGGCAATCCAGGCGAATCAATGAGCCTTCTTTTCCAAAGCAAGACGCGAACTGATCCATAATACCACATTTTACGCCCACATAATTATGCTCGGTAGCTTGACCTATCAAAGCCAGTTCGAAGCGATCCAAACCTAAGTTGTAAGTATCATTGATCGCAAAACCAAAACAGCTTTCCAGAGCAGCGGAAGAAGACATTCCTGCGCCAAGAGGTACATCCCCGGCAAATACGCAATCGAATCCCGGTACAGATTTACCTTTCTTGATTATTTCGCGACAAACTCCGTAAATGTACTTAGCCCATTGTTTTGCGGGAAGATCATTTTCCCCTAAACCAAACTCAGCGGATTCTTCCAAATCAAGAGCAAAAGCCTTAACTTTATCTGTTCCATTAGGTTTGATTTCGCAATACATAGCCTTATCTATAGCTCCCGGCAATACGAAGCCACCATTGTAGTCGGTGTGCTCTCCAATCAGGTTAATACGTCCCGGCGAAGTATATACAACGCCTTCTGTTCCATACAAGGATTTAAATTTTTCTTGAATTGTCTTTAATTCCATGGTTAATTTTTATTATTCTAGTTATTAAAAGGTTTATCTCATGTTTTTAACTAAAAAGTAACAAACTTCTACAGTTATCAGTAGTCGGTAGTCAGTAGTCAGTAGTGAGCGCTCAGAACTTAAAACTTAAAACTCATAACTCATAACTTTTTAACTCCTGCTTTTTTTTAACTAAAAAGTAACAAACTCCACACTCATTTTCTCATTTTTAAATTATCAAATTCGCTAATTATCAAATTAAAAATTTATCCCCGATAAGCAGGTTGACTATAAAAAATCCATAGGATTTTCATATCAATAGAAAATTGTATTCCTCTTTTCTACCCGAACGCCGTAGGTGTTCAACCCCTAAGGGGTTGCGAGGCCGGCCGGTTTACCTCTTTCTATTGATATGAATGCCCTAACGGGCAAAAATTACTCTCAACAGCCTCACCTCGGTTCTGCCCCGTCGGGAGAGGTATATTTTAACTAAAAAGTAACAAACTTCTACAGTTATTTTTTAGCTGTTAGCCCCTTGCTCGCGCGGCTACCCTCTTTGTCATCCTGACCGCAGGGAAGGATCTCGATCCCCGAGAGACAGGAGATGCTTCCTGTCGTCAGCATGACAAACCGGAATTTAACTAAAAAGTAACAAACTTCTACAGTCAGCAGTAGCCAGTTATCAGTAAGCAAGGCCTTTTCGTCATTGCGAACGGAGTGAAGCAATCCAGAGTATTGATTATTAATGGATTGCTTCGGGCGAACCCTCGCAATGACGTGCGACAGTCAACAATCAACAACTCGTACCTCGTATCTCGTCTACTCGTAACTGTTTCCAAAATGTAACAAACTCCACACTCAATTAGCTGTTAGCCGTTAGCTTATAGCCTTTGTCGCTTTGCGCCATTGTTGACTGTTGACTGTTATTGTCGCTTCGCACCATTTGCTAATCTGCTAATTCGCTAATTATCAAATTATCTATTATAGATAAAACTAACGCCGAACAATGTTTCACTTCTCATTTATCCGGATATTTTGTCATTATTTGAGCATTTCCAGCAAATCGTTTTCTCCAATAATTGTTATACCTAAACTTTTTGCTTTTTCTAATTTCGCGGGGCCCATATTATCACCCGCCAATACATAACTTGTTTTTGCCGAGATAGAGCCGCTATTCTTCCCTCCGTTCTGTTCTATCATAGCTTTATATTCATCACGGGAATGCTTTTCGAATGTACCGCTTATAACAATAGACAAGCCTTTCAATTTATCGGTTTGCAGGGACGTTATTGTTTCACTCAATTCAAATTGTATACCGAATCCACGTAGCTTGTTTACAACTTCTATATTGCTCTCAATACTAAAATGCTTTACAATACTTTGTGCTATACGATCGCCAATTTCGTCTACTTGTATCAATTCTTCGACTGGTGCAGCCATAAGCTTGTCTATGCTTGTAAATGCGTGAGCTAATTTTTTAGCTACAGTTTCACCGACATAACGAATCCCGAGTGCATACAATACCCTCTCATATGGTACAGAAACAGAATTGTGAATACTTTCTATCAGGTTTTTGGCGCTTTTTTCCGCCCATCGCTCCAAACGGGAAACGGTTTGCCAATCGAGGATATATAAATCCGCAACATTTTTCACCAGGTTTGCCTTATATAAGAGATCCACAGTTTCCGAACCACATGTAATATTCATTGCTTTGCGGGTACAGAAATGCTCTACACGACCTTTCACCTGTGGAGGACATGATGTATCGTTTGGACAATAGTAGATAGCCTCACCTTCATCTTTGACCAACGGTGTACTGCACTCAGGGCAATTCTTTATAAATTCGATTTTCTGGTCAAAAATATTACGCTTGGAAGTATCTACACTTGTTATTTTAGGTATAATTTCCCCTCCTTTTTCTACATATACCTGATCGTTGATATGCAGATCCAGAGAATTTATATATTCCTCATTATAAAGAGATGCTCTTTTCACCGTTGTGCCTGATAATTTAACAGGCTTCAAATTCGCTACAGGTGTCACTGCACCGGTTCTACCCACTTGATATGATACAGATTCGAGTGTTGTAACAGCCTGCTCTGCCTGAAATTTAAAAGAGATAGCCCAGCGGGGAAACTTGGAGGTATAACCCAGATTCCGTTGTTGGGTAAGCGAATTTACTTTCAGTACGATGCCATCGGTAGCCACAGGCAGGTTTTTCCTTTCTATGTCCCAATAGTTTATGTAATCGAGAATTTCATCCAATGTTCTGCATTTTCTTGTGGCGTCAGAGATCTTAAACCCCCACTCTTTAGCTTTCATCAGATTTTCATAGTGCCCGTCGGTCGGAAGGTTCTCACCTAACATATAATATAAGTAAGAATCCAGTTTTCGTGAAGCGACTATTTTCGAATCTTGTTGCTTTAAAGTTCCCGATGCCGCGTTACGGGGATTCGCAAAAAGGGCTTCTTCCTGCTCTTCTCTTTCTTTGTTCAACTTCTCGAAAACAGACCAAGGCATCAATATTTCTCCTCTAATCTCAAACTCCGGTGGAAAATCCGAGCCCCTCAGACTCAGCGGAATGCTGTGGATTGTACGCACATTTGCCGTAACATCGTCGCCTTGAACACCATCGCCACGGGTTACAGCCTGGGTTAACTTTCCATTCACATATGTGAGTGATATAGATGTGCCATCATATTTTAATTCGCATACTATTTCAAAATCATCATTCAGTCCCTTCTTTACCCGGTTGTAAAAATCGGTAAGCTCTTCTTTGGTATATGTATTTCCCAAAGACAGCATAGGATATTTATGAGTAACTTGTTTGAATGATTTGTTTATATCGCTTCCCACCCGTTGTGTAGGAGAGTTCGGATCGAAATATTCGGGATTCTGAACTTCCAGTCCGGATAGTTCTTTTAACTTTTTGTCAAACTCGAAATCGGAAATAGTTGGCGCAGATAATACGTAATAGTCATAATTATGTTTATTCAGTTCTTCCCTGAGAGCCTCGATATGTTGTTTAATCAAATCCATTTTTATGTCAAAAGAGTATATGCAAATATAAAAATAAATAGCTTAGAACCGGTAATTTTATGTATTTTTCAGAATTTGAAATTTATGTATAAATGAGGGTGTGTCAAAAGGTCTTTTACGCGTCATCGCGAGGGCGATAACCCGAAGCAATCCATTAATAATCAACACTCTGGATTGCTTCACTTCGTTCGCAATGACGGGAGTTCTATCTTTTGACACACCCTCATCTTATTATTATTCATTTATTAGAGTAAAGAGTTCTTCGGCAGCCTCTCTAGGACCGTCTTTTGCTCGTCCGTCGATGGCCAAAGAGGTATGTATCTCTCCTATTAATACACCTGCGTCTTTCATATCCTTGAAATAACTCCTCACAAGCTTTTCGGTAGCTTTACGCTCTTGTACCGGGCCAAACGGATTCGCGAAATATGATTTTACCAATCCTTTTTCTGTTGTTGTACCTTTAGCCTTCCGGGCCCCATCTTCGAATACAGTTATAGCTTTATCCAGATTGTCATATATAAGGATTTTCTTATCAGCCTCATTATAATTATTTGCATATAAGAAATAATCGACCGGATATCCCCTCGAGATTATCTCATATGTAGATATTGGGATTGTTACACGGGCATTGACCTTATCCATGTTGGTATAAACCCCTCTATCCAATTGAGCAAAAGCATATGCCGGATCAAGGTCGTCGACCCTGACAAATGCGCCAATTTCTGTACCGTATGCCTTTACCGAGCCATCTTCTTCTTTTTTCAGGTATCCCATATCGTCGAAAATGACACGCATATGGCGGATGTAGCTCTCGTTAAGGGTTCTGAAAGCTTCCAGACTTTCCGATTTGCCGGCGCCACTATCCCCCATTATAATAATATTGGATTCTGTACCATTGCGTAAAACAATATTTACCATAGCTCCATGTATCGGCAAGCATCCGTTTTCTATCTGTTTTACATTATGCAATGTCAACAGCATCTTTTTCATATAACCGAAATAGTCTATATCGTCGCAATAGTTTGCGTAGCCAATCAGTATATCATTCTTTTTGTCTTTGTAATAGAATGTTCGTTTTTCTTCATGCCCATCAGGATAGCCAAAGACATATATCATATTCGGTTTTCTCCCTATATATTCGTTTTCTGTAGCCAGTTCGAATAAATTGGACAACCCTATTCCATGTACCATAAAGTCTTTGTGAAAATAAACGAATGTGAGCATATGGCCTACTTTTACAGGAAATACAAACCAGTCGTCTTCGTTTAAAACAATATTCTCTAATGGATTTTGCTGATGTTCCTGGAAAATCCCATCTCTCGTATTTCTCTTTGTATACGATATGTATGGAGGTTGGAACACAACTGTACTTATGAAGGGTATTGAGGCTAGTCCTTTATATTCCATTGGGCAATTCCAATTTACATCATTCAATGTCAGGCCGGCATTTGCTCCGGCTATAGATTGGCGGAATATACGGGTTTCGTGACCGTTTACTGTAGTTTGGATTCTACGCCCGGTTGACAAAACCAATTCGTTGAACATTTCATTAGCCTGAATGAAACGTACATTTTGTAAACCTTCACCAAGACGGTTATTCCTTACTATAGTGTAGCGTTCTAACCGTTTCCAGTAAGCAAACAATAATTCGGTAACTTCTATGAATAAATCTTTATCTTCGAAGAATTTTGAATATTTATTGTCTACAGCTACGACTTCTTTTACTTCAAAAACAGTAAGTAGTTTAAGTACTTCTATGAATGAATCAACTAAGTCATCTTCGTTGCCAAAATGATCGATATAGAAATCATATATTACTACTTCATCTTTTTTTAACACTTGCTTAATAAAAGATTCGACTACACGCCGAAAACCATAGCTATTGAGAAGCTTTTGCTTGGTATCGCAATATTTCAACGTAAAGTTAATCATAACTCTTCCTCTCGAAAGCGTAAATTCATGTAACATAATGTTTTATATATGGTTAAATTAATACAAAAAGAGTAATTTCCTTTTTACGGATTAAACAAAGGTAAAAAATAATTTAAATTTATTGTTATTTTGACCAGGGTAAACGCATCAAATATTTGTTATTAATTCCGGAATAAGTACTGTCTTTCCGAAGAAAACGCTTTATGGAAAGTCCCCTTCGCTATTTTTCAACCCTTACGGACCCTCGTGTAGAAAGAACTCGCGAGCATGATCTTGAAGATATATTATTTATCGCCATTGCCTCTATAATTTGTGGAGCAGAAGGCTGGAATGAGATTGAAGAATTCGGCAAGTCTAAAGTAACGATAGACGCCATGGGATGCCAAAAGGATATAGCATCTAAAATCATAGAGAAAGAAGCTGATTACCTGCTGGCCCTCAAAGGCAATCAAGGAAACCTTTTGGAACAAGTAGAGGATTCTTTTCGTTTCCTGCCGATTCGTGATTCCAACGAAGAGCTGGATAGTGGGCATGGGAGAGTGGAAACCCGCAGATGCCTGGTTATAGATGACCTTTCCCTGATTGAATCAAAGAAAGAATGGGAAGGACTAAGAACTTTGGTAAAGATAGAATCGGAACGTTATATCAAATCCAGTGGTAAGACAGAGAAGGAAACCCGGCTTTATATCAGTAGTCTTGTGGCTGATGCTAAACTCATAAACCAATCCATACGCGCTCACTGGAGTGTTGAAAACTCGTTGCATTGGGTACTTGATGTTGGTTTCAATGAAGATAGAAGTCGCAAAAGAACCGGATTTGCTGCTCAAAACTACTCTTTATTAAACCGGATAGCTTTAAACCTGTTGAAAAACGACAAAATAACAAAAGTTGGTGTCAGAGGGAAAAGACTCAAAGCAGGATGGGACAACAACTATCTAATCAATCTGATTAAAAATTAGAGGCGTTTGCCCTGGGTGATCCATAACCATTGCTCCTTTTTTTCTATTTTAAATACTTTTTTAATAAATAAATATTTAAACAGGGTGATTTATGCCAAGTAGCAGTTAAAAAGTTATAAGTTTTAAGTTATAAGTACTCACTACTTACTACTTACTACTTACTACTTACTACTTACTACTTACTACTTACTACTTACTACTTACTACTTACTACTTACTACTTACTACTTACTACTTACTACTTACTACTTACTACTTACTACTTA
>NZ_BAAHWU010000079.1:0-8972 GCF_054601275.1 Dysgonomonas reticulitermitis
TATAATACCCTTCTTTAAATGAAAAATTAAAAGTGAAAAATTAAATTCTTCATTCCTCATTCTTCATTCTATTGTACTACACTCTTAATGTTGTTATTTCAATTCCTTCAAAGATCGCTTTGTTTTTCGCTTTAACTTAAAACCGGGAAGACCAAAAATACTCTTGGCTGAACCAAAAGATCTCAACCCAAAACCCCAATCCCGTCGCTGTTCGGCAGCACTCTCCAGTACCAAAGCGGGTGCAAAAGTAGAAAACTTTTTATTACACTCCAAACTTTATCCGCTATTTTTTTTATCAGTAGGACGGGCCAGACTCCAAAATTAAACACTATCACCCACTATTACAATATGTTGTAGAACATGTTTCGTCCGAAAAAAAATATCGTCCTATACCAAATTCATATGAAAGCTTTAAAGCTGATCTGTGCATGGCTAGACAGAATTAATTTAACATTTTCGTAAAAGTAAAAGAAAAGATGGAATTTCAAGAACGACTTCAGTAAAAATCGGATTCTTTAAGATTAATTATATCCGATAATTAAATATCTTTGTTGCTCATAAATTCAATAATAAATACACTGGTAAATGAAAACGACTTTTTTGACTAAGCTGGCAGTTTTTTCTATCATTATTCTTTTGGCATCATGTAAGGATAAAGGACCGCATTTTACTATCGAAGGCAAAATAGCAAAAGCCGATACAACGATGCTCTATTTGGAAAGAAGATCTCTAAACGAGACGGTAGTCCTCGATTCTGTGAAACTGGACGGCGAAGGTCATTTTAAATTTGAAGAACCGGCTTTAGGCTATCCGGAGTTCTATATTCTGAAAATGGAAAATCAAGCTATCAACTTGGCTGTCGATTCTACGGAATCCATTACAGTGTATGCAACAAAGCCTGCTTTTGCCTCAGAATATACTATAGAAGGCTCGGAAGGCTCAGTTAAAATAAAAGATGTAGTCTTATCTCAGCATAAATTAAGTCTCGAAATCGCTGACTTAAAGAAAAAATATGAGGCTAAAGAAATCACTCAAGACCAGTATGTATCAGGAGTTCAAGAAAGTGTAAACGAATATAAGAGCAAAGCGAAAGCTCTTATATTATCCGACTATCAGAGTTTGGCCAGCTACTTCGCTCTGTTTCAAAAAGTAGATGGGCTACTAATTTTCGACCCATATGACAAAAGCGATTTAGTTGCGTTCAGGGCAGTAGCTACCATTTGGGATCAGTTTAAGTCAAAATCGCCAAGAGCCGAGCATCTGAAAAACTTCACATTGTCTACTCTGGCCGAATTAAAAAGGGCTGAAAGTCAAAATGAAACATTGAAAAAAATTGAAAGTTCGCAACCAATGGATAACAAGGACTATTATGAAATATTATTACCTGATATCAAAAATAACATAAAAAGCCTGTCTTCGATGAAAGGTAAGGTCGTTATCCTCGATTTCACTGCTTATCAAACAGAGTTCTCCCCCGCGCATAATATTTTAATAAATGATGTGTACAGCAAAAACAAAGGTACAGTCGACGTTTATCAGATTTCGTTCGATACAGATGTGCATGCATGGAAAAATGCAGCGACAAACCTGCCTTGGACTTGTGTAAGAGATGACAAATATCTAAATTCGCCTCTTCTGACGAAATTTAATGTACAAGGGCTTCCTACGATTTTTTTACTGAATAAAAACGGAGAAATTGTGAGAAGGATATTGGCTACGGACAACTTAGCCGCGGAAGTGAAAAAATTATTGTAAAAGAAATATAAATATTTGATTATATAGAAAATATAGTATATCTTTGTTTTCAACAGATTGTAAAAGGAAAAGGAGTTCTGGCCTATATGGCAAGGATTCTTTTTCTTTTTGTCTCTTTAAAATCTAAAAAAAAATAGTAACTAACTAGTTTAATTTTAAAATTACCATGGCTGTATCTTACATGACCGAAGACGGTTATAAAAAGCTAAAAGAAGAAGTTAATACGCTGGAGGCCGTAGACAGACCGGCTATATCGAAACAAATAGCTGAAGCCAGAGACAAAGGGGATTTGTCTGAAAACGCAGAATACGACGCTGCCAAAGAAGCACAGGGCATGTTGGAAGCGAAAATAGCCCAATTGAAGAATTTACTGGCTAATGCACGCCTGATTAACGAGGATGCTATTGGCACGGATGTAGTACAAATACTCAATAAGGTTACAATACGTAATACAAAAAACAATCAGCAAATGACATATATGCTGGTAGCAGAAAGCGAAGCAAACCTGAAAGAGAATAAAATTGCGGTAAACACACCTATTGCTCAAGGACTGATGGGAAAAAAGGTAGGAGATGTAGCCGAAATAAAAGTTCCATCGGGAATTATGAGTTTCGAGATAGTCGATATTTCAATCTAAAAACTATGCCCAGCATCTTTAGTAAAATAGTAGCCGGAGAAATTCCTTCATATAAAGTGGCAGAGGACGATAACTTTTATGCTTTTCTGGATATTAACCCCATGGCCAAAGGACATACGCTGGTTATACCCAAAAAGGAAATAGATTATCTATTCGACTTAGATGACAGTTTGCTGAAAGATATGACCGTTTTTTCAAAAAAGGTGGCCAAAGCCATTGAAAAGGCAATCCCTTGTAAGCGCGTAGGTATAATGGTTATAGGAATGGAAGTCCCTCATGCCCATATCCATCTGATACCTATTAACAAGGAGTCGGACATGTCGCTTTCGAATCAAAGAGTGAAAATGGAACAAGCAAAATTTGAAGAAATAGCAAGAAATATAAGAGAAAATCTTTAAAAAACATACTCATAAAAGAGCCGGAGTTATCAGATAACTCCGGCTTTTATTTTTATATATTTATTTAAAGGTATAGCTTATTCCGCCGGTCAGCCAGAAACCCGGCTGTGGAATATTGCCGATATCGTTGTATTCAGTATCATAGATGTTATTCAGATTGAGGTGTAACAATAAGTTCTCATGTTGATAATTGATCTTCAGATCTAAAGTTGAGAATGCCCGATATGGCTTTTTACCGGCTTCAACAGCATTCTCAAAGGCTTTATATACACCCATCCGTTTTTGATAACGCAAATACCATCCTGCCGAAAAGCCTTTATAGATATGATGATTGAACGCTGCGACAAACTTATCGCGAAGGTAATTTAGTTTAAACAGAGAATTCAACCCTTTGGTGTCAGCATCTTGATGCATACGTGCGTAATCTAAAGAAAGAGATGAGTTTTCTCCCAATATAGGCATCAGATCTACAAGCCTGAAACGAACACCCATTTCTGCACCTTGCGTATTTACCTCCGTATGATTCCATGAAGCGCTGACTGTATGCCCATCTTCTTTTTGTACATCCACCCAGTCAATTATATTCCGTCCCCACATCAAATAACCTGTTATGTAAGCGCTGATGAATGAGTTCTTATACTTGAATCCCAAGTCTACTGATTGAGAGCGTTCCGGTTTCAGATTCGAGTTACTCTCATGCGTCTCGGTGGTATAGTACAATTCGGTGAAAGACGGCAGGCGGGTTGAATTTCCCCATGTGGTATATATATTGATTGCATCTGTCGGGCGATAAGCAATACTGGCGGAAGGATACAGCTTATATTTCCCTTTTTCCATCGTATTATGATTCATCAGTACCCCCGCCGACACGACAAAGTAGTCTAATTTTGCTGTATGCTCCAAAGTGACACTACTATTCAAGCGGTCATCGTACTTTTTATACTTACCGTGTGGCTCTGCCATCAGTTTACCCAAAACCGAGCTCATTATATCTTCGTGCCGCACTTCTCCACCCAAACTGGTACTTCCTAATTTAGATGTGTATTGCATGATAAGGTTTGTACCGTATGTATCACCCCGATGATAATTTTTTCCGTTTTCCGATCCTCTTCTTAGTTCAAATATATCGTGATGCCTGAACCAATAAAGAATAGGTATAAATTTAAGTTTCGACCCGAACTCCCCTTTCAAAGAGCTTATATATCTTGTCGTATGATCGAACTGATTAGGAAATGCACCTGTATAAAAACTATTGGCTCCATACTTTTTGTCATTATATCCCAGGTTCAGGTCTAATTTTGAATTTTCTTTAAATTGAAACCTGGTTTGCATCAGGATATTATAGAGGTTATAGTCGGTATTATCGGTATATCCGTCCGACGAATTATATCCTGTCGAAAGACTGGTCGTTGCTATTCCCAGCTTCGCGGCTCCCCGCATTTCCAAGCCTCGCAAATTATGCATTCCGCTTTCGATACTTGCATATCCTTTTGAGTCGGCTCTTTTCTTTGTAATAATATTTACACCTCCCGCAAATGCACTTGCACCATATATCAGTGCAGACGGGCCATGTATGATTTCGATACGTTCTATGTCCGAGAGATTGACGGGGATGTCTAAACTATAAACTCCTGTGTGCGGATTGGAGAGATTAACCCCGTTGAGTAGTATTGCTGTTTGGTCTTTTGATCCTCCCCGGATCGAGATGTCTGATTGTACGCCATGTCCTCCCCGTTGAACTACATCTATGTTGGCTGCATAGATCAGAAGGTCTTGAATACTTTGGACGGGCGCCTGCTCTATTTGCTCTTTTGTAATTATAGTCACAAGCTTAGCCGTTTGATTGACCGGAATTTCGACCCGCGATGCCGTGACCATTACTTCTTCCAGATCGTGTTCTGTTGCTTCCAGTGTTTTTTTATTCTCTGTTTTTGTTTGGGCAGATACGCCAATAGCCGGCACCGTAGCAAGCACAAATCCCGTAGCAACACTAATGTGCACTACCCTATGCATGCTGTTAAACGCACCATAGGCCTTTCCGGAAAATCTCTTAAACCAGAAAGCACTCTTTTTCAAATCTTTTCTTTGATTCATTATTAAATTATTAAATTAAAAAAATCCTATAATATTTATTATTACAGGATAGTGATTATATTTTATTCTTGCCGGCTGACAAACAAGGCAAACAGGGCGATAAGTATTATACCCAAAATCACAGCCAATGTTATTTTTATAACACTATATGGGCGATCACCGGTAACACGCCCCGTTCTCCCATTTACAAAGAAGTGGTATAATTTGTCAGCATAGGTATACGAAGACATGTACACAGGCAGCAATATCAGCTTAAACTTTATATTATTGAATACGGTTTTTGCTGAATTAATCCGCTGACGGTCTCCACCTATATCTTGCCTGATAGCATATTGAATATCGGATTCCATTTTACTTTTGGCTATATCGTAGCCATTAGTCATATTCAATCCATATTTTTCCGTTATAAATCCACTGAGAAAACGATTATTCGCCTCCACCATATTCATGGTATCCCAGTTATTTATCTTTCCCATTATTTCGGAATTGATAATCTTAGAAGCAGGAACCATAACGTCATCGAAAAACAAAGATATATGACCACTGGCATAACTCCAACGCACCCTGGTCTCCGTCCTCCTATTTTTGCCGCTTCCTACTGTAACAGTATATGTATCGCCTCGTTCTCCTTCATAATCGGTTTCTGTTTGCGCATCATAAGTCCAGCACGGAATATATACACCCTGCATCCGGTTTGAATATAAAGCCCTTGATTTAAGTTTATTAGGAGCAAACCAGCGTTTCTTCAGCCAGTCACTCATATAAGTCTGCAATTCGTTATCTCTTATTTTAAAAGGTAAGAGATAAGACGGTTGTATAAGGCGTTCTTCGTGCGCGTCGGACTCTATCAATGGTGTAGAACAGTAAGGACATTCCATTGATTTCAGGCTTTCATCGAATGTCGATTCAGCGCCACATTTACGGCAACCGATAATTTTGGTAGAATGGAGATTTAAATCTTCGAATTGCTGCACATATTGCTCAAAGTCCAATTCTTCGACCTCATCTACAACCTTTGCATCGATAGGAGTATCTGTTCCGCAATAATCACAGTGCAGAAAAGTCGTTCCCGGTTTATATTTCAGAGCAGCCCCACAATTCATACACTGATATGTGTCGCTGCTCATGGGTATATTTTCGATAATTTCAGACATACTTTATATTACACATTTGGTAACGGAGGAGGAGTTGCAGTCCACAGATCTTGCAGGTCCGGCTGTCCACCGGCAGGCACCCAAGCGGCTAATCCCTGCTTCCAGACAAGGGTATCTTTAGTCAACACTTGCTTTTCCACAAGTTGAACCAGCCCTTCTTTAGAAAATGGACCTGTTTGGTGTCCGCCTGCGGCTACATAGTATGACATTCCGCCCGATATCGGAGGAGGAGTATTTTGTACATTCTGACTGTTTTGTACCTGATTAGCCATTTGCTGCGTCATCTGATTGGCCATAGCCATCCCCGCACCAAGCCCAATGCCCATTCCGGCTGTACCCGAAGGATTTTCGGCAGCAGCTTCCATCGCTTTTGCAGCTTTTAGTTTTGTCAGTTTATCCAAATCGATCTTATCCAGCCTGCTTAGTTCGAAAATTTCCTTCTTCACTTCGTCCGGCATAGAAATATTTTCGATCAGGAACTTGGTAACATCCATTCCATAAGCGGCAAAATCGTCCTTCATATATCCGAAGATGGCTTCCGACAATTCATTCAGATTAGCTGCATAAGTTTCTATCGGCAGATTAGATTCTCCCGTAGCATCCGAAAAACGGGTTACAATAATACTCTTAAGCTGCTCTTGTATATGTTCGGTAGTGAATGTCTGGTTTGTACCTACTATTTCTCTAATAAAAACAGGAGCATCCGTCACTTTGAATGAATACATACCAAATGCCCTGATTTCGACCATCCCGAATCGATTGTCGCTGAGTATGATCGCATTCTTAGTTCCCCATTTCTGGTCTATAAAGTTCTTGGTACTAACAAAGTATACCTCTGCCTTGGATGGACTGTTAAAACCATACTTCCACCCCTTCAATGTTGTCAGAATAGGTAGGTTCTGGGTATTTAATGTATAAGTACCCGGGGTAAAGGTATCAGCTATCTCACCCTCGTTGACAAAAACAGCAGTTTGTCCTTCACGAACAATTAACTTAGCATTGTTCTTTATCTCGTTATTATGTCTTTCGAAACGATATACTATCGTATCCTGCGTATTATCCAGAAACTCGATAATATCAATTAATTCCGTTCTTAATTTATCAAGAAGTCCCATAACTAATATTTTTTGTGTTATTCTAATTTTTTCCAAATATATGATTTTTATTTCGTTCTAGACATTGCTAAAAGAGTCTTTATTTTATGTACTTGTAAAGAGAATAAGAAAAAGTAGAATTCTAAAAGTTAATAAACTTAACATCTCCCAAAACCTCACTCTTATACTGCCCTTAATGTATATGCCGGGTCTTGGATGGAAATTTTACTATCAAAGTGACCAATAAGGGCTTGATGTATACCCAGAATGTGACTATAAATGATTTGTTACCTTCCGGATATGAGTACATAAGCCATACAGTTCCTATGGGTGCCAGAGTTACTCCTGCGCCGATTGGTTCTGCTGATACCGAAACATGGAATCAACAGCAAACAGCTTATAATCCGGTTACCGGTAAATGGACTGTATACGATATTCCTTATAATACTGATGATTTAAGTAAGAATGAAAGTTACATATAAAAACACACCGGTAAGCGGGAATGTGCTAACTAATGACTTCGACATGGAAGGTCATATACAAACAGTAACTACCACCGGTACCATAACAACTATCGAAGGTGGAAACGTTCAAATAAACGCAGACGGAACATATGTATATACTCCGAAGGAAAATTTTACAGGTTGCGACAGTTTTACATACACTATTTGTGATGATGTTCCTGAACCGTTTAAAGCCTGTGATCGGGCTACTGTTTCCATTATAGTAAATAATATGCGAAATTATTGGCATGGTACGATTGATAATAACTGGGCTAAAACAGCTAATACTTCCTTTAGATATAGCTATCTCAAGATAGTAATGTAGTTTTGTAAAGTTTGTGTTAGCCCCCATAAGTCGTGAGACCAGTGGGGGTTGTTTTTATACCAATATGAATTATCATTTGAAAACTTTTTGGGCTTCTAGCTTACAGCACTGATCCTTTTCTAAATTCCCTTTGGGAAAATTCTCCCATATTTATTTGCTAAAAGGGCAAATTCCATTATCTTTGCACTCGCTAAAAAGCAAAAAGGATGGTCCGGTAGCTCAGCTGGATAGAGCAACAGCCTTCTAAGCTGTGGGTCGTGGGTTCGAATCCCGCTCGGATCACAAAAGGGGATCAACTAAGCGTGTAAATCAATGGTTTACACGCTTTTTGTTTTAGGTGCTTAGGAAAGTACGAAATTGCCCTTAATATGGATCAGAATTCACTTTTCTTCGTTATAACAAACGACAATGCCCCTGAAGGACATTTGCTTATCTGTTCAATCAATTGTTCTGTACTCGCATTCTCCGGTTTTACCCAGGGACGTTCTTTCGGATGATAAACTACGGATGTTGGGGTCGAACCAGTTAGTCATCCAGGTTGTATGTTGCCATGCCATCCAAACAGCAAACCATATTACCATGCTTTGCAGAAAACCCAGCCAATCGAGGTGATGCAGCAGGTAATGCGAAATCTGAGTGACCGCAAATACATAAATCAAATCAAAGAGCAACTCAGAGAAAGAAACCGATGCAATTCCTCCTCTTTGGCGAAGCAGGGAATGTAAAGATTGTGACATATTTCCGGTGTTAATAAAAGATAAATAATTAACAAGCAATATTTTTTTTGTTCATGATATTGCCTGAAATGAAAATATCAATAAATATAGTGGTAAACTTTAATATTGTATCAAGGCTTACCCTAAAATTCTTATATCAAATCGGCTCTTTTATTTTTCAGGTTCGCTAGTTAAAACCATGTACTTTAGTGCAAGGCTTTAGCTTCTATAAATGTTTAAAATTCTTACATAAGTACAACGTTAATGGAAAATCGCAGCAGTACACATAATGTCAA
>NZ_BAAHWU010000080.1:0-8322 GCF_054601275.1 Dysgonomonas reticulitermitis
TGAAAGAAAATCACACACTTTGTATCACCGTCCACTACAAAGGAACTTGGTCGAAAAATACGGGATAAACCGCTGGAAATCAATATCAGCTATGGCTAGACTGGGAAAGGTACCGTCAAAGTCAGGAAGAATTAAAAGTAAAAGGTTATGAAAAAAAGTACATTCAAGATTTCGTTTTATTTACGGAGCAACCATGTGAACAGGAAGGGCTTGTCGGCGATTATGATCCGCATCAGCATCGACGGTGAAATGAAGCAGTTCTATTCGAAAGCGGATGTAAGCGGGGAGTTATGGGACGCGAAGAACAACCGGGCCAAGGGTAACGGCCATGCGGCGCGGGAAGTGAATAAACAGCTGGAAGATATAAGGTATGTGCTCCAGCAGCGTTACCGCGACCTGTTCGGCAAATACGGCAGGGTGACGGCCGAACAGTTGAAATGCGCGTATCTGGGCAAGACGGACGAAGGGGATATGCTGTTGAAGCTTTATGACCGGAAGATCAGCCAGAAAGCTGCCCTTGTAGGGAATACGATAGGGGAAAGGACGCTGGGCAAGTATAAGAATGCGAAGGAGGTGCTGTCTGCTTTTATACGGAAGGAATACGGCATGGACGACTATCCCGTTGCGTCTGTGGACTACGGATTCATTAGCAGCCTCGACCTGTATTACCGCGCCGACTGCCGTTACAGCCATAATTACGTGGTCAAGCACCTGCGCTATTTGAAGCAGGTGGTATCCGACGCTTATAAGAACCGTCTGATATACGCCGATCCCTTTGCTGATTACGGATTGAAGCAGAAGCCTGTCGGTAAGGACTACCTGATCGAGCCCGAAATAAGGCTGTTGTTGGAATGGCATTTCGAGTCGAAGCACCTGGAACGGGTGCGGGATATGTTCATATTCTGCGCGTTCACGGGCCTGGCATATATAGACGCCTATAAGCTGACTAAATACCATATAATCGAGGATGCCGAAGGAAACAGGTGGATACAGGTCAACCGGACGAAGTCGTCGGTACAGGCGAATATTCCTTTATTGGAAGTGCCGTCTTCCATCCTCAGCAAATACAGGGGCCTCCATCCGGATAGGCTGTTGCCCCTTGACACGAACCAGCGTATGAACATGTACCTAAAGGAAATCGCGAAAATCTGCAATATACATAAGAAGCTGACAACGCATGTTGCCCGGCATACATTCTCGACGCTGATGCTGACCAAGGGCGTTTCGATAGAGAGCGTGTCCAAGATGCTAGGGCATACGGATATCAAGACGACTCAGATTTACGCAAAGATACTGAACCGGAAAGTAGGTGATGAAGTGAACCTTGTCAAAGACCAGTTGAACAGCCTGAACGGGTTTTATACGCAGAAAGCATAGCAGGCCGCAGGAGAATAAATTCGCCAACGTTGGCGGTTATATGATATATACAAAGAGAAACAGGGATATATAAACAGTCCCTGTTTTTATTATGCCATTTCCATAAGGTATAACTATAAAACCTGCGGTATCACACCGCAGGCTTTACCATCTTAATACAAATTCATAAATTCACAAACTCTACGAAACAATGATATATTCCTGATATAACCCTTTATACATGCGTCCGTACCAACGACCGTTACCATGCTTTATCCCTGCCGCCTGCGTATCCGGGGAAAGGGTTCCCGGTCTTTCACTTCCGGCCGCTGAACCGTATTTTGGAATGCCGGCTTATAGTCCAGCGTCATTTTTTTCCTGTTGAAGCGGACAGCCAGGTTTGTTTCAATCCCGTTTTCCGTCCTGAGTTTCGATACATTTATTTCTTTGCCCTCATACAGATCCTTAACCTGTTTATAATCCAGCTTATCCATCACCTTAGCGGATAATATCGAATTGAATTTGTATATATTCAGGTCCGGTGCGTTTTTTACACTGCCGGGAACCGACCTTTCCAGTCCGGGTTCTTTTAATACTGCCATCAGGCATAAGCCGGGCGTCCTTTTTTCTTCCGGGATGTAGCGGCTTAGCGCCTGCGGGAATCTGGTTATAACCTGTTCGCAAATTTTATCTGTGTATGCTTTCACCGGGAAGTAGTCCAGTATCTTTACCGACATTGAGTTTTCCAAAGCCAGGCAGCATATCCTTTCGTTCCTGGCTGCCTCCGGGATTAATGCCAGGCATCCGGGGTCCTGGCTGAAAGCCCTGCGGCATATATCCTCCGTGATGAATTCATGGGGAGTAAACGCCAGCAGCGTGCGGTCGGCTTTTACGGCAATATTGCAGATTTTTTGATTTTTCGGTTTATCCGGTAAAGACGCGAATAACCGTGGTTCCTTCCTTACAATATAAGCCGCCGTTTTTTCATCAATGAGCTCCGGATTCAGATATGGCAGTATTTCTTTCAGGCGGGAATTCGCTTTGGGTAATTTGACAGCCTCAAGGTATAAATCCGGATACGGGATATGCTTCAGTATGGAAAAGTCCATGGAGCCCCGTCCAAGGGTATTCCTGAATGCTGTTTCACATATTTCACGGGTCCTGCGGTTCTCCGGGACAAATGCCAATACGTCTCCGGAATCCGTTACCGCTTTCAGGCAATTCCCGGGTGTTTTCAGGCTTTCCGGAAAATACGCTAAAGCATTGCCATCGCTTTCCAATGCCGTAGTATAATACTGTGTCAATCTTTTTTCTCCCGGAATAAATTGTAAGCTTTCAACATTATCCTTTAACGCGGCCTTAATGATCTTCCGGCTCCTTAACTCCTCCGGTACATGTTCCAGGTTATACCCGTCTTTCATAACTGCGGCCAATGAAACAGCTTCCGTCCTGTCTTTATAAAACAGGTTCCTGAAACAGTATTCGTCACCCGGGCCCGACCTTATGATGAGCCTGATGTTATGTATCTCTTTTTCGGATATCCCCGTAATAATACTGATATTGCGCTCAAGGTTTTCAGGTATGTGCCCGACGCACCGGATATCCTGTTTTACAGCTTCATACGCGATTTTATCGTTCATTACAGAAGCGTCGATTTCTCTGATAATATTATAAGCGCCGTATTTCGGGCCGTTGTCTTTCAGAAAATTAAGTACCAGCCCGGAATCCGGAATCAGCCTGATAGCCATGTAATCCAGGTAACGCTTTGAATCTGATATGGATTTGATTGCCGTTCCATACATTTCCTTATCCCTGAATTGTTCCGGTACAAGCTTTAAATTCCAGGCATTATCCGATACGGCTTGTGCATACACTTCCCTTGACCGGAGACGTTCCGGTAAATATTTGATAAGGGAAGCATTTGTCGCGGCAGCTTTTAAATACTGGCCGTCCGCTATTTTATCCGGGCTGATTTTACTGAAACAGGTATCGTTATCCCTGCTGTTTTCAATGATGGAATCGATTATTTCAGGGGTAAGGGATGCTTCCGGCACATAGCCGATATTACAAGGGTCCGCTTTGACCGCTTCGAGGGAAACCTTTTCACTTTTGCGTTCATCCGGTAAATCCCTGGAGTGTGTTTTTGATAAAAACCCGTATTTAATCATATTGATATCCTGCTCTTCCCTGATAGCTGAGAAACAGTTTAATTCACTTACTTTAAAAGTGCCGGCCGGTTGTCCGCCAGAATTTTCCAGAATATCCAGGTATGCTTTTATGGTATTCCCGACATTTTCTTTACCTTGCCGTATAAAGTCGTCCAATGTAACTATCGGGATTTCCTCTAAAGGTACAGATACGCCCACTTCATTTAACAGGTATCCGATACCTCCCGGGTAATTGTCGTCTTTTTCGAAATGGAAGTTTTCATGGGCCCGGAACCATTTTTTTATTTCCCCGTTACTAATGAAAAACAATGTCCTGTCCGCGCCGATTTCCTTTAGTTCGCCGATGCGGTCCGGAAGCCAGTTATCATTTGCGTCGGAGACGGGTTTAAGCCCGCAACGGTCGAGCCGGGCTAATATATCGCCGCTGTCTTTTAATTCTATATTCAGGAAATAATATATGTTCCTTTCTGGTTTTTCCATAATTAATATGCTGTTATAATGTATTACAAAATAAGAAGATATGTAATATTATCCGGGTAAGCGGATGCGGGTAATGGCTGTCATAGCTCCTGCTTTTCCTCCCCTCCGCTGTCGTTTACAAATGAGAAGGACAGCGTATGGCTGTTTCCCCTGTCATCGAAGAAGTACAATTCGAAGCTTTGCGTGTCATTCGATTCCGCCCTGAAAAACAGCCTGAAGCTGTCCTTATCCAGCGGATAATAATCATTTGGCAGCAATGCCGTCCCATCCTCAAACCGGATGCTACCGGCGCCGTTAAACAGGAACCACCTCATTTTATATGTTGTATCCCTGAAGAACCTCTCCCTCTCGATCAGCAGCCGTATTTCGACAGCCTCCCCGGCCTTTATCTTTTTCGGTACGGGCAGGTGGGTAACTTTGAATTTATAATCCTGCTTAATATCAATATCGCCGCTACAGGCACATACGGTACATGCGAGCAGTACCGTGTATATAAAATATGACGTGAATTTTTTCATTTTGTTTTCGATTGGTTTTTACTTATGATTTTTGGCCGTTAGCCGTACAAAAGGATAATACCGCCGGCTAACGGCCGCATGCCGCCGGCATGTTAGTTTATAATCAGCTTTATTCCAAATGTTGTGTAACTACTTATGTGTTATTGACCGTTTTTCGATCAATAACACATTTGTAATTAACTTATTGATAAATCCTAACAACACATAATTATATCTACAGATTATCTAAAAATGCCATTAGATTATCATCTTCCTTCCAATTCGTGCTTTTATTTGTTATAGATTCCACTTCACAACAAGCCAAAGCTTCAGCTTTCATTTTCAGGTTGATTTCTGCGTAAATATTGGTCGTGTTGATAGATACATGACCTAACCAAGCCCTAATTGTATTAATATCAACGCCTGATTGTAGCAAGTGAGTAGCCGTAGTATGCCTTATAGTATGCGGGCTTACTCGTTTCTGCATTATTGAGGGTTTGTTTAGAGCGACTACTTCTACGTATTTCTCAACAATAGCATAAATACCAAAACGGGTGATCGGTTGATTAAGCCTGTTCATGAAGACGTTCTCGGAAGGACTTCGATTCTTAATTTGCATCTTTAGTTCTTCCACCGTACTTTTCCACAAGGGACATCTCCTTAGTTTATCTCCTTTCCCATGAAGACATACGACCTTTTTCTCCATATCTAAATCAGCTATCTTTAAACTTGCGACTTCTTCAGCACGTGCACCGGTATTATACAAAAACAAGAGTAGAGAATAATCCCTTTGTCCTCGCTTATCTCTCCGGTTAGGAGCTGCCAACAAGGCATCCATTTCATCTTTATCCAAATAGGTTATGACCGTTTTCTGATATTTCTTGACAGGGACAGTATGTACCAATCTGCTCCATTCCACATATTCAGGAGCATTTTGGGCAACAAATTTGGACAACGAAAATATGGCTACCAGTCTCTGGTTTCTTGTAGATATGGAACATTTTCTATTTTTCTCCAAGTCCAACAGAAACAGAACGATGCTTTCAGGAGTTATATGCTCCAATAAAATATCTTCCGCTTTTGTCTTTTCCTTTTTTGATATAAAAGGTATCAACAACTTAAATGTATCTCTATAACTAAGTTGTGTGTTTTTGGAGAGATTCCTTACACTTATAATGTATTCTAAAAGGAATCGTTTTATCCAATATCCTAAATATTTCTTTTGTTCATTCATAACCTATATAATTTTCAAAACGATTAGATGCTTCTTCCAATAAGTCGGAAGTCATTGAAAGATAAACTGATGTATGAGCAAGGTGTGTATGCCCTAAATATGAAGACAATATCGGCAAGAGACCTTGTACGTCTTTTTGTTCCACATACCAGGATTTCAATCTGTTTGTGGCGAACGTATGGCGTAAATCTTGGATTCTTGGTTGATAAATTCCACCGTCATCCCTGCCTATCCCAGCCTTTTCCTGATATGTTTGAAACAAGCAGTAAAAGTGTGGATGTTAACCGGTAATGCCCTGTCATCTACAAATAAAGCCGATTCCGGTTCTTGCGGAAATCCGGATTCCTCACGCCATTTCAAATATTCTTCCAGGCGGTGCTTCACATCTTCATTAAATGGAACGATTCTTGATTTATAGAACTTTGATTCACGGATTACCACCAATGATTCCTGCATATCCACGTCTTTCAATTTTAAAACCAATGCCTCCTGTTTTCTTAATCCTAATACATATGTTATTATCAGGATTGTCTGTGTCACATAAGGAATCATGTGTCCTTTTCTCCTTTGATATATCAAAGCACTGTCAAATAAAGACTTAAGCTCGTGATCGCTATATATGTATGGGATTATATGCGCCGGTCGTTTCGGCAGGTCATGTGATAACGGAACTTCTGTAACATATCCTCTTGATAATGCCCATGTATAGAAACCTTTCAATGCAGAGTATTTACCAAACCAGAAGGAGGTAACTATTCCTTTTGGTGCATATAAATATTCAGATATGGTATTCCAATCGACCAAAGCCAATTCAACATCAGATCCGACGTATCGACAAAATCCGGTCAAGACGTTCCTGTTAGTTTTAAACTTCTCTCCGAGTGACTGTCGATAAGTTATATACGCCGGTATGATTTCTCCTATAGTCATAACAAACCCTCCCAATTTATATCTGCTACTTTTCTTAGATTAAGAAGATCCACCTTTGCATAAATACGGGTAGTGTTTAATGATTGATGTCCCAAATATTCGCTGACTTCTTTCATCGTAAAACCTGAATTTACCAAAAGAGTAGCACTCCCATGACGCAGGCTATGCGCACCATAATACCTCAGAACTATGTTCTGTTGCCTAAGACTATCACTTACAATTTTATAAACGGCGGAAGTTGACATCGGTCTGTATGGAGCGTCCATACAAAGAAATACATATTCGGAATGACTTTCATTTTGTCTTACCTCCTTGATATAACGAAGTATAGCATCCCCTACAGACCTTACCAATGGAAAACTCTGGGGACGGCATCCTTTCGCTCTTTTTAAGTATAATAGCTCTTTCCTCCAATCCAAATCCTCCAATTTAAGGTTAGTCAATTCGCAAGTCCGTATGCCATAAACCACTAAAATCTGCAATATGGCATAATTCCTGATTGCCGATTTCTTGTCGTTATTATAGTATTGCACGGCAAGTTCCATATTTTCCTTCTTGGGGGCATACGGTATAGTTTCTTCAGAATATATACGTGGGGATTTGATAGAATTTGCAATATTTCCAAAACACCACCCTTTCTGCTCTGCATATTGGAAAAATGAACGGAGAATGGTAGCCAAATCAGCAATGCTTCGTCTGGATATCTTCCTCTCCTCATTCATGTCAGTGATAATGCGATCTATATGTATTGGAGTTACTTGTGATAATGCACAGCATTGTTTACCTAACAAATGGAATGCTTTCTTTAATACTTTGTACCTGCTTTTGGTAGTCGTGGTTGAATACCCACGAGTGTACACCAAGTAATCTAAGTATTCAATCGCCATATCTTCAAAAGGATACATTTCCTTTTCTCTGTTAAGGCAGTTCATGAACTCCAACCAGCCATTGGCATACCTGACAAAAAGCATCTCACTATTGGGAGAATATTCGATAGTCCTTCTTGTAACATTTTCTTCCTTAGCCCATATTTGAGAAGCTTTTCTTATTTCCCCGGAACTGATGATTCTCAAATGGGTAATCGAAAGATATTTAATGATATGAAGTTCATATTCGGCAATTACCCTTAACGTATTTTTCGCTGCGCCATTATCTTTCCAGTGTTGAAGGTATTCAACCCGTTCTTTCAATAAAGGAGCAGTAACCATTTTCCTTCGGGTGTACGCCCTTCTGAACAATTCATTGAAAATCGGGACAGAATCATCAATCAGTGGCTCCAGCCGGCCAATGTATTTGAGCCATTTAATCGCCGAACTCATCAATTTACTTTTGCTCTCTTCACCGTAGGGTGGTTTTTTTGAACGGTTTAATCCCATTCGTCTCCATTCTTCTGCAAACTCTTCTATGGCTTTAACAGATACCAAAGAAGAATCATTGTCTTTGAGATGTAAGAATTCAACGGTTCTTAACATCTGAACTGCTAAATGCAACAAATAACCTGAGTTCCGTATAAGCAACGCTCATTTTTCTCATCTGCTTTGTGGAACAAGAACTTTAGCCCAATGCAAATAGGACAAAGTTTTTGCTATAAAATTAGGAGCAGGATGATTAGCAGAATAACTCCAACTGGTTTGAAAGCTCTATATCTACCTCAATG